>JAISWC010000126.1 GCA_031271245.1 Tannerella sp.
ATGCCGTAGTTTTCGGGCGGCATGCTTCCGCCGAACGAGCGCGGCAGCGAGGCTATCCGGCTGTCGAGGATATCGTAGTTATGGCGGTTGTAATACTCCAGATTCAGAAAATATCCGCCCAAGAAACGCGAATCAAAGCCGATATTCCAGTCCCTTGTCTTCTCCCAGGTCAGTACCCTGTTTACGATTCCGCTGTACCTTACCCGCGGCTCCAGGGATGAAAACAGATAACTCCCTACGTTTGAATAGGATTCGCTCCATGCCCATCCGCCCACGGCGTCGTTTCCGGTAAGCCCCAGCGAAGTACGGAATTTCAGGAAATTAATCACCTCCGTATTGAAAAAACCTTCCTTCGATATCACCCATCCGGCCTGTACGGAGGGGAACAGTCCCCATCGGTAATCGGGGCCAAACCGCATGGAACCGTCGTAGCGGGCGGCGGCGACGAGGAAATATTTTTCATCATAATTGTATGAAAGCCTGCCGATAAACGAAGCGCGTCCATATTCACTTTCGTTACCGCTTACGTAGGAATCTGCCCTGTCGGAAGACGTCGCCCAGAACTGGTCTTTCTGCAGCAGGGGAAAGTTTTCCCGCGTGCCTTCGAAATAGTCGTAGTTCCCTTCGCTTTGCTCATACACGAAAACGGCGTCGATGTTGTGTTTGTCGAACGAACCGGTATAATTGGCCGAAAGGTTCAGCTGATAGTCGTTGGATGTTTCCGACGTTTTCGCCAGACGCTCCTTGTTCGGATAGGATGATTTTTGCGAACCGGTGATTTCATCTGTATAAATCCACCCGTTCGTGCCTTTGCGAACTACATTGTAAAGGGTCGGTTTCACCTCATACTGTTTGATCGTCGCATTTGAATTGTTCCGGCTGTAATTGGCCGAGAGCGACAGTCCCTTTACAAACGGCAATTTATAGGTTAATCCGAAGTTGACGTCAATATTGCGATCCCTGCGTGTATTGGTTCCTCCTTCTTCGATAAATGCCAACGGATTACCTATCCAGCCGGGATTGATGAACTTCCCGTCGGATGTAACCGGGGGTACTTCCGCAAGATAGTAAAGCAGGCGCGCCCACAAACCGCCGAAGGTGTCATCTATATTGAGGCCACTCTGGTCTTCCTGAAAGGCATAGCGTGTTCGGGTTCCTTCGTTGTAAGCCAGCTTAAACGATCCGCTGAGTTCATCGGTGAAATTGACGTCCACATTGGAACGGACATTGAACTTTTGATAGTCCGCGTTTTTGATAAAGGCCGTCTGGTCGAAAAAGGTTCCCCCGATAAAATACCTGACTTTTTCGGAACCTCCGGAAGCGTTCAGTGTATGCTTTTGCAGCGTCGGATCCCGGTATGCCAGGTCGTACCACGCCTTCCCCGGATCATTCTGATTGAAATAGGCGGTTTCTTCCTCGTCAAACATGGGCTGGACGCCTGCCACCGCCCGCGCATGATTGTTCAGTCTCGCCATATCGGCCGAACTTCCATACTCCGGAATCTTTGAAGGCTGGTCGAAACTGTAAGAATAGTTGTAATTCAGTTTAAACTTGCCTTCCTTACCTGTCCGGGTCGTTACAAGGATCACACCGTTGGCCGCCCGCGCCCCGTAAACGGAAGCGGACGCCGCATCTTTCAGTACGGAGATGTTTTCAATCTCGGTATAGTCAAGCATGTCAAACGACCGCTTGTCCAAAATAATGCCGTCAATGACATACAGCGGGTCATTGCCGCTGCTTTTCCACGTATTGATGGAACGTACCCGGATGGCCGCCGCATAACCCGGCGCACCGGACACCTGATTCACGTAAAGGCCGCTTATCCGGCCGGCAAGCGCATTGGAAACGTTCGCCACCGGAATATCCTCGATCTTTTCAGTCTGCAGGGAAGCAATTGCGCCGGTAATCGACGTCTTTTTCTGCGAGCCGTACCCGATTACGACAACCTCTTCCAGCAGTCCGATGTCTTCCGCCAGCGTGATACTGAGCGTTGACTGATCTCCTACGACCACTTCTTTCGTCAGATAACCGATAAACGATACCAGCAGCGTGGCGTTTGGCGGCACGTTCAGCGAAAACCGTCCGTCCGTATCCGTCACCGTTCCGTTACTGCTGTTCCCTTTCTGTGTGACATTGGCGCCGATGACCGGCTCTCCGTTACTGTCCACTACTGTTCCCGTGATGCGCTTTGTCTGCTGTTGCAGGCTCGACACCTCACTGCCGCGCGCCGGCGTTGTCTTCGCATTTTCATTTTCCGCGGACAGACGCAACACGCATCCTACAAGCAGGAATACGATGATTCCCGCCATTCCAAAGACTTTTTCAAGTCGCCGTTTCCGGAGGTAATTACCCTCCGGCAAAAATTTAGTTCTCATGTTCATTCTTCTTTAATTTAATAATAATACTTTTGATGATAATGCTTTTATTCGTATATAACCTGATTTTTAGTTCAATCGTTTTCCGGCGTTCGCCGGAGCGCCTGTCGGCGCAGTTTTCATCGGGTGTTCATTCTTCCTTGTCCATAGGCAATTCAATTTAAAGGGTGAGACATGTTTTCGCCCACCCTGCGGCGGGCGAAAAAAAAACCTCCGGGAAAAGGAAGTATCCTTTTCCGGAGGTTCTGTATGTTTTTCGAAACAGTGGCTATTCTTTCGCTGGACAATGTCCGTTGACACCCGGTCATACGGAGGCGCCCGTCAGACCCGTCTATGAGCGAAACGCTTGATTTACAAGCAATCCCCCCACCCGGCAAAGGCTCCTGCCTTCGTCGCGCTAAAAGCATGTCTCCGGACATGCTGCAGACATTCTATTTCTTCTATAAGTTCGATATAGCGCAGTCCCGGACGGT
>JAISWC010000164.1 GCA_031271245.1 Tannerella sp.
GTGAAGCGACCGTCGACATGCGCCTGATACTGAAAGCGGCCATCAACACGCTGTGTTCGGGACTTTTCCTGTGTCACAACCATCCGTCGGGCAACCTGCAACCCAGCCGGCAGGACGACACGCTGACGTTCAAAGTCCGGCAGGCGGCGCAGTTGCTGGGCATCCAACTCCTGGACCACATCATCCTCTGCGACAACAAATACTACAGCTACGCCGACGAAGGACGGCTGGAGGTCTGACCGTTCAATACCCGGAACTTTATGGAAAATGAATTTTTACAGACGGAAGAAGCCATCATCGCGGCGCTGAAAACTGTGTACGACCCGGAAATTCCGGTCAATGTCCATGACCTCGGACTTATTTACCGTGTGGACGTGGACGAAGCGAAAAACGTGCAGATAGACATGACGCTCACGGCGCCGAACTGTCCGATGGCCGATTTCATTGTCGAGGACCTGCGGATGAAAGTGGAAGCGGTCGAAGGCGTGGCAAGCGTGCAGGTCAATCTGGTGTTCGAACCGGAGTGGCACCGCGACATGATGAGCGAAGAGGCTAAACTGGAACTGGGATTACTGTAAAAGGATTGCTGTAAAAGAACAGAAAAACGAATGAAACCTCCGGGCAAAAACATTTATTTTGCAGCCGATGCGCACCTGGGCAACCGCTATGTGGCCGACCCGCCGGCCGCGGAAAAGAAACTCGTGCGCTGGCTCGACACCATTCGGGACGACGCCGCAGCTATTTACTTCCTGGGAGACATGTTCGACTACTGGTATGAATATAAATATGTGGTGCCGCGGGGACACGTCCGTTTCCTCGGCAAGCTGGCCGAACTGGCCGACCGCGGCATTGAAATCCATCTGTTTATCGGGAATCACGACATCTGGATGTTCGACTATCTGCCGCAGGAAATCGGCGCCTGCATCCATCAGGGGCCGTTGACGGTCGACCTGCTGGGACGGCGTTTTTTTCTGGCGCATGGCGACGAAGTGGGGCGGCGTCGCCCGACGTTCCGTTTCCTGCAGGCGATGTTCCGCAACAGAGTTTGCCAGTTCTTCTACGCCGGCATCCATCCCCGCTGGACATTCGGCTTTGCCCGGCGATGGTCGCTCAGCAGCCGTAAAACCGGCGTGGAGAAAAGACCGTACACTGCGCCGGACAGGCAGGCGGTAGCCCTGACGGAGTTTGCGGAAGCATACGCACAGGTGCATCCCGATATCCACTTTTTCATCTTCGGACACCTGCATCTTCTGCTCGACCGGAAGTTGACCGCTACCGCCCGCCTGCTTTTCGCCGGCGACTGGATGCAACACTTCTCCTATATCCGCTGGGATGGAAACAGCTTGACCCTGAACCGGTTTGAAGAATGAAAACAGCGCAACTCATCCTTCATACATCATACCGGAAACTTCTTAACCACAAAGGACACTATGTCGCTTTGTGTCCTTTGTGTAAAACCCTTGTGTCCTTTGTGGTTAAGTTAAAAAACGGCATTTTGGAATGCACCCGTTTGTCTCGGGTTGGCCGGATATCGAACTATTTCACTATATTTGTCCGGTTTTTGAGCGCTGATTTAATATAAACAGTATAGATACGATATGAAACTAAAGTTGATTTATCCCCGATGGGAGAAGTTGAGGGGACAGACGACCTTCAATCTTCCGCCTCACGGGCCGGTGGTTTTTGCGGCCACCCTCCCCGGCGATGTGGAAATTTCGTTTACGGACGAAAACGTGGAACCGGTGCAGTTTGACGAGGCGTGCGATCTGGTGGCGATATCCATGATGCTCAGCACGCAGGTGAAACGCGGCTGGGAGATTGCCGACGAATTTCGCCGGAGAGGGAAAAAGGTGATCTTCGGCGGGATTTCGACCATGCTCCACGCCGAGGAAACGGTTGAACATGCCGATGCCGTTTTCCTGGGCGAGGCCGAAGGACGTATGGAAGAGATGATCGACGACTGGAAGAACGGCTGTCTGAAAAAGATCTACAACTTTATGGGACGCCAGCCCCCGGTAGAAGCCATCGGGCCGGCGCGCAGAGACCTCTACAAGCGGGAACTGTACAATCACAAGGGCGTGCAGATGGTCGACCTGTTCCATGCCTCACGCGGCTGCCGTTTCAGTTGTTATCCCTGCGCCGTGTCCTATCTGGGAGGACGTATTTTCCGTCCGCGTCCGATGGACAAAGTGCTGGAAGACCTGGCCACCATTGACAACAACCGCCTTTTCATCGTCGACAATTCGCTGGCCCAGAACAAGGAGTGGGAAATGGAACTTTTCCGCGAAATGATTCCCTTCAAAAAGAAATGGATCAGCCATACTATCGAAGACGACCCGAAAGTGCTGGACCTGGCTGCCCGGGCGGGAGCGTGGTACGTTTACCAGGCCGTCTACGACACGTCCGACTATATCCGGGAGCGCGTCAAGCGGTATCACGACTGCGGCATCGGCGTGGAAGGCACTATCCTGATCGGGCTGGACAACCAGTCGGAAGACGACATCAGGCGACTGATCGATTTCCTGCTGGAGATAGACCTCGACCTGGCCGAATTTACGGTGATGACGCCCTTTCCGCATACCAAAGGCTATGACGACCTGCTGCGCCAGGGACGCATCTTCGACTTCGACTGGAATCATTACAACGCCGGGCAGGTGGTGTTTCATCCTAAACAGATGTCCGCCGAACGGCTTCAGGAGCTTTACGACTATGCCTGGGAATCGTTCTACCGCGACGAAAGCCAGGAGCAGAAAATGTTTCGCCTGTTTACGAAGGTTGTTGTCCGCGAAATGGAAGACGGCACCTTCCGCCCGCGCAACCGCAGCCTGATGAACCAGTCGTTCGGACGGAAAGTAGAACGCGCCTTCACCCGGAGCGGGCAGTGAGCAAAATACCGCACGCAGGGTATTGCAGGCCGGCAGCGCAGGCATTACTTTTGCGGCATAAAATAATCATCAAAATAAAGAATCATGGGTAATTTAAAATTTGAAACATTGCAGGTACACGCAGGCCAGGAAGTTGAAAAGACCACTCACGCACGTGCGTTACCGATTTATCAGACGTCTTCCTACGTATTCGAGGACGCCAAAGACGGCGCCGACCTGTTCGGGTTGCGCAAGTTCGGAAACATCTACACCCGGTTGCAGAATCCTACGACCGACGTGTTCGAGAAGCGGGTGGCCGCGCTCGAAGGCGGCGTCACGGGGCTGGGTACCTCGTCGGGACAGGCGGCGCAGTTCATTGCGCTGAACAACATCCTGCAGGTGGGCGACAACTTCGTCACCACTTCCTTCCTCTACGGCGGCACCTACAACCAATTCAAGTCACAGTTCAAGCGGTTGGGCATCGAAGCCCGCTTCACGCCGGCCGACGACCCGGCCGAGTTCGAAAAGCGCATCGACGCCAACACCAAAGCTCTTTACCTCGAGACCATCGGCAATCCGGAACTGAACATTCCCGATTTCGACGCCATCGCATCCGTAGCCGCCGCCCACGACATTCCGCTGATTGTGGACAACACGTTCGGAGCCGCCGGCTACCTCTTCCGTCCGATTGAACACGGCGCGTCGGTCGTCGTCGAATCGGCCACCAAATGGATCGGCGGTCACGGCACGTGCATCGGCGGCGTGATTGTGGACAGCGGCACGTTCAACTGGGGCAACGGCAAGTTCCCCGCCTTCACCGAACCCTCGGACAGCTATCACGGCCTCGTCTTCTGGGACGTCTTCGGCACCGGCGGCCCCTTCGGCAACATCGCCTTCAACATCCGCGCCCGCGTGGAAGGACTGCGCGACTGGGGCAGCACGCCCAGTCCCTTCAATTCCTTCCTGCTGGTGCAGGGACTGGAGACGCTTTCGCTCCGCCTCGACCGCCACGTGCAGAACGCACAGGCGCTGGCCGAATGGCTCGAAGACCATCCGAAAGTGGAATACGTCAACTACCCCGGCCTCAAGAGCAGCAAATACTACGACCTGGCGCAGAAATACCTGCCCAAAGGTCCCGGCTCCGTACTGACCTTCAAGGTCAAGGGCGACCCGGGGAACGCCGACCGGGTGATTGACAACGTCAAACTGCTCAGTCACCTGGCCAACGTGGGCGATGCCAAGTCGCTGATTATTCACCCGGCGGCCACCACGCATGAACAGCTCTCGCCCGAGGAACAGAAGGCGACCGGCGTGGAACCGGGTCTGATTCGCATCTCCGTCGGCATCGAACACATCGACGACATCCGGGCCGACCTCGAGCAGGCGCTCGACGCCATCTGAAAATAATTCCGGTCGAAAGAGGCTGTCTGCAAACAGGTAGACAGCCTCTGTTTATTTAGTAACGCGAAATAAACCCAAAATGTCCATTAGAGCATAACTAATTGATAATAAGCATATGTTATTTACGGATTTCTAATGGACACCATTAGAAAATCGTGATTGTAATTCGTTTATAA
>JAISWC010000210.1 GCA_031271245.1 Tannerella sp.
CAAAAGCGTTCAGTCAGCATGACGGGCTGACGTCTGTCCCGCTGACCTTCGAACCTTATGGCGCGGTGTTTGTCGTGTTTAACGAACGGATTCCCGTAACCGAACAGGGAATGGCAGAAAAAAACGACCTCGACTATCGTCCGGTAATGGAAATCACCGGCCCGTGGACAGTAAATTTCGACCCCCGCCGGGGCGGACCGGAATCGGTTGTGTTTCCCGAACTTACCGACTGGACGAAACATTCCGATGAACGCATTAAATATTATTCCGGCGCTGCCGTTTATCACAAAACCTTTTCCATTGATTTCGTTCCCGAAAAGGACAAATCATATTATCTGCAACTGGAAAGCGTCAAGGATGCAGGCATCGCCGTCGTGACAGTCAACGGAAAAGACCGGGGCGTCGTCTGGACAAAACCCTTCCGGGTCGATGTCGGCGGAGACTTGCGAACGGGCGACAATACGATCGAAATAAAAGTTGTCAACTCATGGTATAACCGGGTTGCCGGCGATGAAATATCGTCCGGTAATAACCGTTACACATCAACAAACATTGTTTTAACCAAGGAGTTCAAAGGCGTGCGCATCAATCTTGAGCCTTCCGGGCTAATCGGTCCCGTCAGAATAATGGAAGGAAGTTAGTAGTTAGTAGTCAGTAGTTAGTAGTCAGTCAGTAGTTAGTAGTTGCAGCTTGCCGGATGGCTTTGTGTCACAGTGATACGCTCTCTACTGACTACTGACTACTGACTACTCTACAGACAATCCACAAAACCATGCCGTCTCCGGAAAAATGGTTACTTTTGCCGGACAATATAATTAATGGATAAGGAATCTATGGAAAATTTGAATTGGGCTGAGTTGCCGTTCGGGTATCTGAAAACGGATTACAACATACGGTGTTATTACCGGCAGGGCCAGTGGGGAGAACTCGAAATGAGTTCTTCGGAGATTATCAACATTCACATGGCGGCCACCTGTCTGCATTACGGGCAGGAGGCGTTCGAAGGGTTGAAGGCGTTCCGCGGAAAAGACGGGAAAATCCGCGTGTTCCGGATGGACGAAAACGCCCGGCGGTTACAGGCCTCCAGCCGGGGCATCCGGATGGCCGAGTTTCCGGTCGAAAAGTTTCAGGATGCCGTGCGGAAGGTGATTCGCCTGAACGAACGCTTTGTGCCGCCCCACGGGAGCGGCGCGTCCCTGTACATTCGGCCGCTGCTGCTGGGCATGGGAGCGCAGGTGGGCGTAAGTCCGGCCGGCGAATACCTGTTTCTGGTTTTCGTCACGCCGGTCGGGCCTTATTTCAAGACGGGCTTCAAGCCGGCCCCGGTGTGCATCTTGCGCGAATACGACCGCGCCGCGCCCCAAGGTACGGGCGCCATCAAGGTCGGCGGAAACTATGCCGCCAGTCTGGTGGCCGGCAGTATAGCGCATGAGAAGGGGTATGTGGCCGTGCTCTATCTCGACCCGAAGGAAAAGAAATACCTCGACGAATGTGGCCCGGCCAATTTCTTCGCCATTCGCGAAAATACCTACATCACACCGGCGTCCGATTCCATCCTCCCCTCCATCACCAACATGAGTCTCCGGCAACTGGCCGCCGACATGGGTCTGAAAGTGGAACGCCGTGCGATCCCGGTCGAGGAACTGGCCACGTTCGAGGAGGCGGCCGAATGTGGTACGGCAGCCGTCGTGACGCCCATCTCTCGCATCGACGACCTGGATGAAAACAGATCCTACCCGTTTGCGACCGATGGCCAACCCGGCGCCGTTTGCGAAAAGCTCTATCACAAACTCCTCGCCATTCAGACCGGCGACGAACCCGACCCCTACGGATGGACGGAAGTAATTAATTGAGAATTGAGAATGGAGAATTGAGAATGGAGAATGGAGAATGAATGGGGAACGGAGAATTCTTCATTCTTTATAAAAGCTTTGTTTGTGAAATACGCCGAAGTCATAGTGCCTCTTCCGCTGGAAAATACGTATACGTATCGCATTCCGGAAGGGATGGAAGCGGCTGTCGGGAAGAACTTCCGGGTGGTCGTTCCCTTCGGGCAGAGGCGCTACTATACGGCTATCGTCAGGGAAATTCACGAACGGGTTCCGGAAACGCCCTACGCACTCAAGGAGATTTTTGTGCCGCTGGACGGGACGCCGGTGCTGTCGCCCCTGCAATTGCCGTTCTGGGAATGGCTGGCGTCCTACTACCTGTGCACGCCGGGCGACGTATACAGGGCGGCCGTCCCGGCCGGGTTGAAACTGGAAAGCGAGACCGTCGTTTCCCTTTGCGAGGGGGCGGAGGCGCAGCATCCTCTCCCGCCCAGGGAACAGACCGCACTGGACGCTTTCGGCAAGGATACCCGCCTGACGGTCGCCGCCCTGGAGAAGAAGACAGGCCTGCGCCACCTGATTCCCGCGCTGAACTCGCTGGTGAACCGGGGACTGGTCACGGTCGATGAAGCGCTCGGCAGGGGATTCGTCCCGAAAACAGAAACATACATCCGGCTGGCTCCGGAATATGTCCGGGAGGAAGATTTGACGCCCGTGTTCGGGCAACTGCAACGCGCCGGACAGCAGAAAAAACTCCTGCTCGCCTTTCTGGATCGAGCGCTCTCTTTTCCGTTGCCGGCCTCCGTCGAAATTTCCCGGAAAGAACTGCTGCGCGTTGCCGGCGTTAAGGCGCCCGCACTGGACGCCCTGCTGAAACGGGGGATACTGACGGCCTGCGAGAAGGAAACCGGCCGTCTCCGGCCGCCGGCAGAGGCTGTGCAGCCGCTGCACACACTGACCGCCGCGCAGCAGACGGCCTGTGAGGAAATACGGCAAGTGTTTGCTGCGAAGTCCGTGTGTCTGTTGCACGGCGTACCTTCCAGCGGAAAAACGGAGATTTACATGCACCTGATCATGGAGACGCTGCAACGGGGACGGCAGGCGCTGTACCTGCTTCCGGAGATCGCCCTCACGACGCAGGTCACGGAACGGCTGTCGCACACGTTCGGCGACCGGCTGCTCCTCTACCATTCCGCACTCTCCGGCCACGAACGGGTCGAAGTCTGGAATCGCCTCCTGCAGGCCGGGCAACCCTTGCTGGTACTGGGTGTACGCTCGTCGCTCCTCCTGCCGTTTGCCGGGCTGGGGCTGGTCATTGTCGACGAGGAACAGGAACCTTCGTACAGGCAGTCAGACCCTGCGCCGCGCTACCATGCACGTAATGCAGCCCTCATGCTGGCTTCCCTGCATGGCGCAAAGACGCTGCTCGGTTCGGCCACGCCGTCGCTGGAGTCGTACCTGAATGCCCGGACGGGGAAATACGGACGGGTTGTGCTGAAAACACGCTACGGCACAGGGCTTCCCCCGCAGATACACCTGACGGACATCAAGGACCTGAAACGCCGGAAAATCATGAAGGACACGCTGTTTTCCCCCCTGTTGAAAGAGAAGATGGACGAAGCCCTGTCGTGCGGCGAACAGGTGGTACTGTTTCAGAACCGGCGCGGATTCGCCCCGATGATGGAATGTACATCGTGTCATCAGACGCTGCACTGCGTCCGGTGCGACGTCAGCCTGACCTGGCACAAGCAGATGAACCGGCTGGTCTGCCACTATTGCGGCTATTCGACGCTGTTGCCTTCCCGCTGCCCGTCGTGCAGCGGCAGCGAGATGCGGCTGTTCGGTTTCGGAACGGAAAAGGTCGAAGAAGAGATTGCCGCGCTGTTCCCCGGAACGAAGGCGGCGCGTCTCGACCTCGACACGGCACATTCTCGCAGGGCCTGCGAGCGTATCCTGACGGATTTTGAACAGGGCAAGACGCAGATACTGATCGGCACGCAGATGATTGCCAAAGGACTGGACTTCGACCGCGTCAGCGTGGTGGGCGTGCTGAATGCGGACAGCCTGATGAATGTACCCGATTTCAGGGCGCACGAACGGGCGTTCCAGCTGATGATGCAGGTCGGCGGTCGTGCCGGCCGGCGCGAAAAGCAGGGAACGGTCGTGATACAGACTTCCCAGCCGGAACATCCCCTGTTGCAGATGGCCTGCGCCTCCGATTACGAAGCCATGGCGCAAAACCTGTTGAACGAACGGCAGTTGTTCCGCTACCCTCCGTATGTCCGGATGATTACCGCCGTCCTGCGCTGCCGTGAGGAGCAGGTGTTGCTGCGTTTCTCCGCCGCGTATGCCGGGGCGCTCCGCGAAGCGCTGGATACGCGGGTCTTCGGTCCGTTTGCTCCGCCGGTCAACCGGGTTCAGACGCTGTACGTGCGCCATGTCATGCTGAGGATTGAACGCTCCCTGACGGTCGCCTTCGTGCGCGAGACGCTGGAAACCGTCTGTCGAAAAATGCAGTCTTCTCCTGACTGTAAGCATGTGAGAATACATTATGACGTGGACAATTAGGCGGGTGTGAGGAGTGAGGATAGCGGTAACGACCGCCGACATTCCCGTACCCTTCACAGATATCTTATTTATACTGCGCGCAGTATATATTGGGATGGACAGTCAGTCCATCCCTTCAACTCACCAGGTTGAGGCGATGGACAGTCAGTCCATCCCTTCAATTCACCAGGTTGGGGCGATGGACAGTCAGTCCATCCCTTCAATTCACCAGGTTGGGGCAATGGACAGTCAGTCCATCCCTTCAATTCACCAGGTTGGGGCAATGGACAGTCCGTACATCCCTGCCGGAAACAGCAGGGTGATGAATAACAGATATTTTGTCATAAAATGTTTGTGTAATTTGCGGCAAAGATAATAGATAAATTAAAAGTTCGCAAGGGTGGGCGAAATATTAAAATGAGGTGCTGCGGTGCTATGCGAAATATTTCTTTACCCGTTTTTTCTATGGACAGGTATGCCCTAACGGGCAATCAACTCTTTTTTTACCTGTAAATTACGGTGGATTGGATCACGATGAGTTTTCGGGCAGACACTACCTGTCAAAAATCATTCTTTTTTATCTGTCTCCTCCAGAGATGCAGATGGGTCGCCCCATCTAATGCATCTGTGCCTCCCCATCTAATGCATCTGTGCCGGCCCAGATAATGCATCTTTGCCTCCACAGCTAATGCATAATGGCCGGCCATTCTAACGTCCTTCATAAAATACGGTAACATAGCATTTTAGGTTACTGTG
>JAISWC010000227.1 GCA_031271245.1 Tannerella sp.
GGAAGTACGGACGCATGGAACGGCATCTGGCAGTTGGGATGGTGCGGAGGCGGACAATGCACCTTGCCACTGATGATGCAGGGTACGACTGTTACCAGGCAGCGTGCACTGAGTAATCTGAACGTCATCTTCTCGAAAACGCAGGCTTCCTCCGGACTTTTCTATGCCTATGGCAACGGCGTTGAATTTGTCGGCTTCGGATACGGCGCTCCCTCTGCACACAGCGAGACTTTTGTCCGTTCGCAGGGAGACTGGTTGTATATGGCTCAGCGTCAGTTTCGTCAGATAGCTTCGGATGGCGGGGAAGTCCCGCGGCAATGGCTGTCCGCGATTCGGAAGCAGGCCGATGCCTTTGTGCGGGTGTGGGAGAAATACGGACAACTGGGTCAGTTTCTGAACGTGGAGACCGGGGAATTGCTGATAGGCGGCTCGACGGCCGGGGCGATCGTTTGCGGTGGACTGGCCCTGGCTTCGCAGACGTATGAAACGCCCCGCTATCTTGAAGTAGCAGCGGATGCGGCGGAAAAATACTATCAGGACTTTGTGCGAAAGGGATATACTACCGGCGGTCCGGGCGAGATACTCTCGGCGCCGGACAGCGAATCGGCCTTTGGCCTGTTTGAGGCGTTTATGGCGCTTTACGAGGTTGACGGAGATAAAAAATGGCTGTCCCATGCTGCCGATTTACTGCCTGTCTGCGCAAGCTGGACCGTTTCATACGATTATCGCTTTCCCGCCCGTTCCGTTATGCACCGGCTGGACGCCCGTTCCTGCGGTTCCGTATGGGCAAGCGTGTCTAACAAGCACAGCGCCCCAGCCATTTGTACCTGGTCGGGAGACTGTCTGCTGAAGTACTATCGCGTAACGGGGGATCGCAGAGCGATTGAAATGCTCGCCGACATCGCGCATGGCATCCCCCAGTACATCAGCCGTGCCGACTGTCCGATCGGAGATATGCCTCCGGGAGGTATCTGTGAACGTGTAAATTTAAGCGACTGGGAAGGAAAAGACAATGTGGGGAGCATGATTTTCGGATCGTGTTCGTGGTGCGAAGCGGCTGCTTTGCTCACGGTGACTCAATTACCCGGCGTATACGTCCGGCCGGAGACAGGTTTTCATGTCGTCTTCGACCATGTCAGCGTCGAAACCGTCGAAGCGAACAGGAACCGTATGCTGCTGCGCCTGACAAACCCGACTTCGTTTCCCGCCGACGTAACCGTATTTTCGGAATCGGAAAGGCAGGCCCGACAGACGCGGTTTGCCATGAAGCGGGAAAATACGCAAACCGTTCATTTGGAACCGAACGAATCGAAAGTAATCCGGTGTAGCGTTCGCCCCTGACCGGCACATTCGATATACTGAAATACGGCCGGATGCCCATGCCCGACGAGCCTGCATGGGCAAATGATAATCCCGATGATCCGGGTAATCCGGGATATACTGTTGTGGAGCATAGATGTACCGAAACAAAATCTCGACAGTTCGTGCCGGTAAAATGCCGCAGTCGAAAAAAAACATCGAATAATTTTGTTATACCGGAACAAAAATATACTTTTGAACCCGAAATTTTAGATTCAAACCATATCATGAATTCGGAGAAAGAGATTGTAGAAGGACTCAAAGCCGGTTGCGACGCAGCGTACAAATATATTTACGAGCATCTGTACAAAATGCTCTGTAAGGTAGCGTATGAGTATGTGAACGATTCGTTTGTTGCCGAAATGATGGTCAGCGACGTCATTTTTTCGCTCTGGCAAAACCGCTGTTCACTCGTTATCCACACTTCGCTTCGACATTACCTGGTCAAGTCTGTTCACAATCGGTGTCTGAACCATCTGGCGCAAACGGAACGCCAAATCGATCTTCTACAGCGATTCGGGAATAAAATGGATGCGGAACATGCACATGGCGGGGAGTATCCGGACAGTCCATTGACTGACCTGATAGAAAAGGAACTGGATACAAAAATCAATGCCTGTATCAATGCCTTGCCGGCGCAAACCCGCCGGATTTTCTGCCTGAGCCGCTTCAAACACTTGAAATATGATGAAATCTCGACGCAAACAGGCGTTTCCGTCGATGTAGTCAAATATCATATCAAAACGGCTTTATCCCGTTTACGGGCTGAATTAAAGGACTATCTGCTTCCGTTACTCGTTTTTTTACTCTCATTCTGAGTGGACGGAAAACTTTTTCTGCAAAAAAACACCTTTTTATTTACCCGAAAACTCATTTCATTTGTCTTTATAACAAGTAAGGTAAAAAAATGGAGATACAAAATCGACCCAATGAATATTGGATACATCTGTTTATCGACAGTTTGACGGGAGTGGCTACCGGTGAATCGCAGGCTGAACTGACGGCCTGGCGAAACGCGTCGGATGCCAACGAACACCTCTTTTCCGAAATGAAAAAGATTTGGGATTCGTTGAGCCTGTCTGATTACGATGAACAGTTTGATGCGGAAAGAGCTTATCAACTGTTCCGGGAACGGGTAAAGGCCGAAACCAAACGTATCATTCCGGGGTGGATACGCTATGTCGCCGCCGTTTTTCTGGGAATCGCGCTTGCTTCTACCACTATGTATTTCGGCATGAAACAGGCTGGAAAGACGGAAATGTGCGTTCGGCATACCGTTTTCAATCATAACGGTGTACAGAAAATCGTGTTGCCCGACCAGTCGGTCGCATGGCTGAACGAACATTCACGCATTTCCTATCCGGAGACGTTCGAGGGCGACAAACGGACGGTCAGGCTGGAAGGAACTGCCTTCCTGGAAATACGGAAAAACGCGGAGCAGCCGTTTATTGTCCAAACGGAAACCGTCGACATACAGGTGACCGGAACAAGTTTCCATGTCCAGGACGACGCCGAAATGGCTTCGGTTACACTCATTTCCGGCAGCGTAACCGTCTGTGTGAAGGACGGGACGGGACAAATCGCCGCCACTACCCGGCTCCAGCCCGGTCAGCAGGCCTGCGTCGACAAACTGGACAGGCAGTTTGCCGTTACGAACATCGACACAACCGGTTACGTGCTGTGGAAAGACGGCACATTTCGGTTCACCGACGAACCGCTGGAAATCATTGCAAAACAATTGTCCCTGCATTTCGGAGTGAATATCAAAGTGGCGCCGGGACTGCGGAAGAAACGCTTCACCGGCCGTGTCACACCGGATCACCGGATCTGTGACGTAATGGAGATTATCAACAAAAGCAATCCCGTCAAATACCGGACCGAAAAAGAGGCAATTTATATCAGCGAGAAATAACATGAATGTATAACTTATTAAGATGGAATAGTCATGAAACAGTAAATGTAGATTTTATCCTTTTTGTCACAGACAAAAAAGAGTCGGAAGAATTAGGCCTCTTCCGACTCCGCGAATTTTAATCAATCAATTAATCACGCCGCTATCCGTATAAAAAAGAGTGGATAACGGCATTACGTTCAATCAAAAAACAGACAAAGTTATGAATTTCTTAAAATCAGAGAGATATTTTCTCTCAAAAATTTTGTTAATAATGAGAATTTCTTTTTTTGCATTATTAATTGGGATTTTGCCGGCGTATGCCG
>JAISWC010000257.1 GCA_031271245.1 Tannerella sp.
CCGTGAAGGCGCGCAAACAGCCGATCAGCACCGTGGATATCGGACACCGTACGGCCAGCGTATGCCACATCGTAAACCTGTGTTACGTATTGGACCGTCCGCTGATATGGAATCCCGAAAAGGAAGAGTTTTTTGCAGACCCCCAAGCCAACCGGCGCCGCAGCAATCCGCTCCGCGCACCCTTCACGCTCGACGTCTGACAGTCAAAATCCCGTCGCAGATGATGACCGGTAGCAAACAGCTGGATACACGGAACACGCAGCCCGGACAGCCGTCCGGGCTTGCCGATCGGCAGGTCATACATGCCGGGCTGACCTGCGTGTCTCCCGTGTATCCTCCTTTGCCGGCAAATCCGCAACAGCGACGGGTGCGCCGTTGACAGAAAGATACAAATAACAGTGCAGGATAGAATCGTATGAATACACAGTCGAAAACAAAAATTCCGGCGAAAGCCGCGAGTGATATGCTTGCCTGTGTGGGACTCATGTCCTGTGGCGGAGACAGTTTGCTGATCGAAAGGGAACTGTCTGCAAACAGCAGCAATCCGGTTATCCGGACGGTAAAAGGCAATATCGAATACACGTTCTGCCTGACGAACGAAGCAGGCAAACCGGCCAATACATTCAGGGAAAGGGAAATCTTCCATTTCTTCATGGCCGTGGAAAATCCGGACGCGGAGCGACCGGTCATGTTTCGTGTGGATTTTCTCATGAAAGGGATTCACACATTCCGGATTGTTTCCCAAAATGAAACATTCGAGTTGCGGAACAGGGTAGTTCCCTGTTCGGAGGAAATGAAAGTTCACCAGTTATATAGATATGACGAATTTTGCCGGGTCGAGCTTGCCATTCCCTGCTGGGGCGAAGCGTGGGGAAACGCCCGCTACTGCATCGCCACTCCGCATCGCCCTCACTGGCCGGCCGGCCTACTGCCTGGAATTTTCCACCGTATTCGAGTTTTACGGGCGGGCCATCCGGCGCGCCGGAAATTCCGCCTCCGTGGGAAAAAAACATTTCCGTGTCGCTTAAAATCAATTTCAAAATTGAATGATATGAATTTGGATATGGCTATGCTGAACATACAAAGAAGTAACATCATTTCCGGATTTTCCGAAAAATCTACTCTTGAAGAAAAAAAATCTTCACATGAAGAAATGAAATGAAAAATCTCCGTATACGATTTTCTCCGTTCGGCTTCCTGACAGTCCTGCTTGGAAGCCTGCCGAATATAGTCTGGGCCTTGTTCCCGCCGTCTTTAGACAGATTGAAGGGCAACGCCTCGTCCGTACCGTTCATTGAATACGGAGAGCATGTTTTAGGTGTTGCAATCGTGATTCTGTTTCTTTTCCTTGTGAACGGGACGCAGAGGCAGATCATACCACATGGAAGGCTCACTGTTGTCACATTCGCGTCGATTGCGCTGTATTGGTTCTGCTGGATTCTTTACTTTTGCGGGATTCAGCCGAATCCGCTAATTTACGCGATGGTAGTTTTGCCGCCTGTCGCGTTTTTCTGCGCGGGGGTTGCCGAAAAGGTCTACCCTGTTTCGGCGGCAAGCGTGCTGTTTCTTGTTTTCCACCTTACGACAGCGCTGGAAAATTTTCCAATTAGAGATAGGATATAAAATGACTTATAAATAACAAAACCATTAATTAAAGGAATATGGAAAGAAGAGATTTTTTAAGGACCGTGGGCAGCCTGGCTGCCTTCACGATCATCCCCCGTCATGTACTGGGGAAAGGATTCATTGCCCCCAGCGACCAGCTGACGAAGGGCATTATCGGCACCGGAGGCATGGGACGCGGCCATGTGAATTACGGAGGCACGCGCCTGGTGGCCGTGTGCGACGTAGACAAAAACCGTCTGGAACAGGGCAAAGCGTTGGTTAAGGAAACGATCAAGGCCTACCACGACTTCCGCGAACTGATAGCCGACCCCAACGTGGACATCGTACACATCGCCACACCGCCCCACTGGCACGGCATCATGTCCGTCGAAGCCGCCCGGGCGGGCAAGGACATCTGGTGCGAAAAGCCCATGACGCGCACCATCGGCGAAGGCCGGCACGTCATGCAGGCCGTGCAGCAGTACGGGCGCATTTTCCGCCTGAACACCTGGTTCCGCTTCACCGACCAGTTCTACGGACTGGGCACGCCCATCAAACCGCTCAAGAAGTTGGTGCAAAGCGGACTGCTCGGATGGCCGCTGAAGGTAACCATCAGCCGGCACACCGGATTCGACTGGAAATTCTACTGGGTGGGCAAGGAATACCTCGAACCCGAACCCGTACCGGCCGAACTGGACTACGACTTCTGGCTCGGCCCGGCGCCCTACAAGCCCTACAACGTGCACCGCACGCACGGCACGTTCCGCGGCTACTGGGACTACGACGGCGGCGGACTGGGCGACATGGGTCAGCACTACATCGATCCCGTGCAGTACCTGCTGGGCAAGGACCATACCAGCCCCGTGAAAGTGGAAGTGGACGCGCCGCAGCAGCATCCCGACGCCGTGGGCATCTGGCGCGCGATTACCTACACCTACGACGACGGCTGTCAGATCGTGCTCTGGGGCGGCGATTTCGGCAGTCCCGACACGCCCTACATCGCCGGTCCGAACGGCAACGTGTACAAAAATTTCGTTTGCGACATCCCCGGCTGGGAAAAGAAACTGGCCGACTATCCGGAACCGGACGCGCAGGCGACCGACTTTATCGAATGTGTGAAGACCCGCCAGCCCTTCGCCCTGAACGAACGCTACGCCTTCCGTTCGGCCACGATCGTGAACATGGGCGCCGCGGCGCTACGGCTCAACCGCACGCTTGAGTTCGACCCCGTGAAACTCGAATTTGTCAACGACGACGCCGCCAACCGCTATCTCAATCAGCCGATGCGCGCGCCGTGGAGTATTTAATCCGCTTTTAAAATAAACAGTTATGAGAAAAAGAATATCTATCATTATCAGCGCCCTCTTGCTCTTCGGGAGCATCCTGACGGCGCAGTCGCCGGCCAACCGCACGGCGCAGACCATCATTGCCGACGTCCTGGCGCAGATGCCCGCCAACAGTCAGGATGATTACAGCCGGCAGATAGGCGACCTGGTGTCCACCGGCGAGGAAGGCATCCTGACCCTGGTGAAGAAACTGAACCCTCCCGGACAGGGAAGCAATGCCATCGTCGACTATGCCCTGAGCGGAATCACGCATTACGTCTCCGCTCCCGGACAGGAAACCGCCCGGCAAACAGCCGTCAGCGCCTACAAAAAAGCGCTGGCCGCGGCAGCCGAACCGGTGACGAAAGCCTTCCTGGCCGAGCAGTTGCGAATACTGGGCGAAGATACGCCTGTCGCGTTCGCTCCGCCGCAGCCGCTCCCGAAAATTACGAAAAACTCGCCCATGCATCTGCGTATTGCCGCCCTGCAGCGCGACATCCTGGGAATCGTAAACGATCCGAGGACGCAGGACCACCTTCCTGTTTACAATGCGGTGACAGAGACGGTCGTGATTCTCCCCATCGAGAGGCAGAAGGAAAAGGAACTCGCGAAGAAAGCGCTGAAAGCGCTGAAAGACCCGTCGATCGAGTACCGGAATGCGGCGTTGAACTTTGCGTCGCCATACGCCGGGAAAGAATTTTATACCGCGTTGCTGAAGGCGTTGCCGAAAGCCAAACCGGAGGTGAAGGTGGACGTTTTGAACTGGCTCGGCCGCGAGGCGCAGTGTCCGGACAAACAAAAGGTACTGGCCGCCGTGGAAACGGGCATTGAGACGACCTCCGTACAGTCGCTGCAAAAGGAACTGGGCAGCGCAGACTTCGCCGTGAAACAGGCGGCAGCATGGGCGCTGGTACGGCTCGGCCAGCCGCAGGCCATTCCCTCCCTGGCCGCCTTGCTGACAGGCAGCGATCAGGCGGAGATTAACCTGGGACAGCAGACGCTGGCTTCCTTCAAGGGCAACATCTCTTCGGACGTGGCGCGGGTGCTTTCGTCCGCCACGGACGCGGGAAAGATGGCCGGCGTGGAACTGTTGGCGCTGCGCAAGGCGACCGGCCACCTGAACAATGTGCTGGAACTGACGAAGTCGGGTTCTCCCGAAGTAAAGGCAGCCGCCTGCAACGCCCTGAAGGACGTGGTGGGCGAGAAAGACCTGACAAACATGTGCGGCATGTTGGAGTCGGCCGATAAACCGTATGTGGCGCCGTTGCAGCAGGCCGTGATTTCGTCGCTCTCGTCCCGGTCGCCCGCCGAGCGGGTAGAGACGCTGGTACGCCGGATGTATCAGGTCGGCGACAGCAAAAAACATCTTTACTATCTGCCGCTGGCAACGACGGGTGAACGCAAGGCGCTGGACATGATTGTCGACGAATTCGGCAAAAGCAGCGGCGAAGCGAAAGACGCGGCCTTCGACGCGCTGCTGAACTGGAACGGTTTTGAAGTGGCCGAACAGCTCTATGCCGTGTGCACGGCGCCATCTGCATCGTCCTATTTCGACCGCGCCCTCACCGCTTACGTAAAACTGGTTTCCGACCCCTCCCTGACCGGCGAAAACCGTCTGATTTACCTGCGGAAGGCGATGGAAATCGCTCAAACGGACGCGCAGAAGAATGTTATCCTGACGCAAATCGGCAAGACGGGCACTTACCTGGCGATGCTGTATGCGGGTGATTTCCTGGGCAGGAATGCGTTGAAGGAAGCGGCGGCTACGGCCGTCATGACCATTGCGCTGAATCATCCGGAATATACGGGCGAAAACGTGGTTGACCTGCTGAATAAGGCGGGCGTCGCGCTAAGCAATCCCGACGCGGATTACCAGCGTCAGTCGATTCGCAAGCACCTGCACGAACTGCCGAAGGAGAAAGGCTTTGTGTCGATTTTCAACGGCAAAGACCTGACCGGCTGGAAGGGACTGGTAGAAAATCCGATTGCACGCGCGAAGATGAAACCGGCTGAACTGGCCAAAAAACAGGTGAAGGCCGATGAACAGATGCGGAAGGACTGGGTGGTTGAAAACGGCCTGCTGGCCTTTGCCGGAAGCGGTTACGACAACCTCTGCACCGAAAAGTCGTACGGCGATTTCGAGATGTACATCGACTGGATGCTCGACCCGGCCGGCCCGGACGCCGACGCGGGCATCTACCTGCGCGGCACGCCGCAGGTGCAGATCTGGGATACGGCGCGCACGAATGTCGGCGCACAGGTCGGCTCGGGCGGACTGTACAACAACCATGTGCATCCGAGCAAGCCACTGAAAGTGGCCGACAACAAACTGGGCGAATGGAATACGATGTATATCAAAATGGTCGGCGACCGCGTGACGGTCAGGCTGAACGGCGAACCGGTTGTCGACGACGTGATTCTCGAAAACTACTGGGATCGGAAACTTCCCATTCCGCCGGTGGAACAGATCGAATTGCAGGCGCACGGAAGCAAGGTTTACTACCGGAACATCTACGTGAAGGAACTGGAACGTCCGGAGCCTTTCCAGCTGTCGGATGAAGAAAAGAAGGAAGGCTTCCAAATCCTGTTCGACGGCACGAACATGCACGAGTGGACAGGGAATCTGTTCAACTACACGCTGGAAGACGGCTGCATCGTCATGGACCCGAACAAAACCGGCGCCAGGTCGCACGGAAATCTCTACACGAAGGAGGAATATGCAAATTTCATTTTCCGTTTCGAGTTTCAGTTGACGCCCGCCGCCAACAACGGCTTGGGCATCCGCACGCCGATGGAGGGCGACGCCGCCTACGTGGGCATGGAATTGCAGATTCTGGACAGCGAACATCCGGTATACAAAGACCTGCACGAATATCAGTACCACGGTTCGGTGTACGGGATTCTGCCGGCCAAACGCGGATTCCTCAAACCGCCGGGCGAGTGGAACTGTCAGGAAGTGATTGCCGACGGCGACCGTATCAAGATCACGCTGAACGGCACGGTGATTCTGGATGGAAACATCCGTGAAGCGACGAAAAACGGCACACCCGACAAGCGGGAACATCCGGGACTGTTCAACAAAAGCGGTCACATCGGTTTCCTGGGACACGGTTCGCCGTTGAAATTCCGGAATATCCGGATAAAAACGTTGAAATGAACGGGTTTTTTGCCCCAAAAAACTGCGAAACCACTTGTGAAATTGTATAATTACCGTCAATTTCACGGGTGGTTTCCAATAATTTCATATATTTGCGGAATTAATTTATAATGTAACTGATATGAGGAATACAGGATTAATAGGAATGGCGCTTTGTTTAGCCCTGATGTGTTGTGTTTCATGTAAATCCAAACAGAAAGCGTACAAGGCAGCGTATGAACAAGCGAAGGAAAAGGAAGTGGTAGATTACTCTGCCATAGACGAAGAGGAAGAGGAAGTCATTGCACCGGTGAGCAAATCCAAGACGACCATGTCGGCCAGACAGGAACGAATCAGTGCGATAGCGGGCGAAAATGCCGAAGGAATCAAGCTGTACAGCGTGGTAATCGGCAGTTTCAGGAACCAGACCAACGCCTATTCGTTGAAAGAGCGGATGCAGAGCGAGGGATACATGCCGATTCTGGGCGAAAACGAACAGGGGATGCTGCGTGTGATTCTGACCAGCCACGAAACCCGTCAGGAAGCGGAACGAAGCCGCGAGTCCGTTCGTTCGAAATACTATCCGAATTTCCAGGATGCCTGGATATTGGAACGCCGGTACTGATCGTTCCGCCACAATGAAAGATCAAAAGGATTGCCCTCGCCGTCACGGAGAGGGAAGTCCTTTTTTTGCAATATAGTCAAACGGCGTGAGAATTGAGCAACACTTTTCACTGGAGCGTTACAATACGTTCCACCTTCCCGCACGTACCCGCTGGTTCATGGAATACGCCGGCGAGGCGGAACTGGAACGTATCCTGCGGGACGAATACTTTCAGGAACTGCCTTCCCTGCATATCGGCAGCGGAAGCAATCTTCTATTTCTGGATGATTTCAGCGGAATCATTCTCCATTCGGCGATTCGGGGAATCGAGCCGGTGTGCGAAACGGACGACGCCGTATGGTTGCGTGTCGGTGCGGCCGAGCCGTGGGATCGCGTGACGGCGCTGGCTGCGGAAAACGGCTGGGGCGGTATTGAAAACCTGTCGCTGATTCCCGGCGAAACGGGTGCGGCAGCCGTACAGAACATCGGCGCTTACGGCGCGGAAATCGGAGAGCATATCGAAACCGTCGAAGCCTTCAACTGTCGAACGTTTGAAAAACACGCTTTCACCAATGCAGCCTGTCGGTATGGCTACCGCGACAGTTTTTTCAAGGACGGGCGGCACGACCCGTACGCGATTACTTACGTGACGCTACGCCTGTCGAAACAGCCTGTGTTCCGTCTTGCGTATGGCAATCTGAAAGAGCGGCTTGCCGCCTCCGGCGCGCCGCTGACGGTGACAGCCGTACGGGAAGCCGTCATTTGCATCCGCCGCGAGAAACTGCCCGACCCGGATGTACTGGGTAACGCGGGCAGTTTTTTCGTCAATCCGGTCGTTTCGCAGGAACAGTTTGAAGCGCTGAAACGCGCATATCCCGCCATACCGTCCTACCCCTCCCTCGACGGGCAGGTGAAACTTTCCGCCGGATGGCTGATTGAACAGTGCGGACTGAAGGGTAAACGTCGCGGCGCCGTCGGCATCTACGACCGGCAGGCGCTGGTGATTGTCAACCACGGCGGCGCCACCGGCAACGACATCGCACAATTTGCCGAAGACGTCCGCACAACCGTGCACCGACGTTTCGGTGTCACGCTGAAGCCGGAAGTGAAATTCATCGCCGGTTAAAAACCGGGTGATCTCCAAAGTCCTGTAAGACAGGAAAAACAGCGCATTTTCGCGCGATCGGTTCAGGGCGCTTTGACACACTTATTCCCTCCCAAACGTTAAACTTTTGGCCATTAACTTTTTTTATGTATATTATTTGGAGACAATCCGAAGAATTATATATAACTTTGCCCGCAATTGAAAAAATGAAGACAAAAACAGCCGGATGAAAACGGAACTGTTTTTTTACCATATAATTTTATGACCGTAACTTCGAACACATCGCTACGGGTTGCATGTCCGTTAAAAGAACATACACGCTCGTTAAAAAACGTTAGGGGGGGGGGGCAAATCTCCCTCATTCTCAACTGATTATCTGCCGAAACACCCTGCGGAAGGAGGCACGTATCCGTCCGTAAATTTCCCGCCGTCCTGCGGCAGACGGCCTCATTTTCGTGATTTAACCATTCAGTCATTCAACGGCTCCACGG
>JAISWC010000330.1 GCA_031271245.1 Tannerella sp.
ATCACCTGCTCCTGATAGACGGTAATGCCGTATGTATCTTCCAGATAGCGCTGCATGACAGGAATATCGTACGTGATCTTTTCCCGGCCATGCTTTCGGGCGACAAACGACGGGATGTAGTCCATCGGCCCTGGACGGTAGAGCGCGTTCATGGCGATCAGGTCTTCGAATTTGGAGGGCTGCAGTTCCTTCAGGTACTTTTGCATACCGGCCGATTCAAACTGAAAGACACCGGTCGTTTTACCCTGGCAAAACAGTTCATACGTTTTTTTGTCGTCGAAGTCGATATGGTCAATATCAATATACTCTCCTGTGGTTTGAGCGATGTTTTCGAGCGCTTCCCGGATGATGGAAAGGTTTTTCAGTCCAAGGAAGTCCATCTTGATCAGTCCCGTTTCCTCGATTACGGAGCCTTCATACTGGGTGACGAGGATGTTTTCGCCGGTCTCCTTGTCTTCGGCAATGCTGACGGGCACAATGTCCGAAATGTCCTGCTGTCCGATGATAATTCCGCAGGCATGTACGCCGGCATTGCGTACGTTTCCCTCCAGTTTCCGGGCAAATTTCAGTGTATTCCTTATCAGCGGGTCGTCGCTGTTGGCCGCCTGTTTCAGTTCGGGCACGTATTCGACGGCATTTTTGAGTGTAAGTTTCCGGTCGGGAATTTTGTCCGGCACCAGTTTGACCAGGCGGTTGGCTTCGATCAGCGGCAATTTTTCCACGCGCGCCACGTCCTTAATGGCCATTTTGGTAGCCATCGTGCCGTAGGTAATGATGTGAGCCACCCGCTCCTGACCGTATTTTTCCGTCACCCACTTCAGTACCTTGCCCCGTCCGTCGTCGTCGAAGTCAATGTCGATATCGGGCATGGAAATGCGGTCGGGATTGAGGAAGCGTTCGAACAGCAGGTCATATTTGATGGGATCGATGTTGGTGATGCCCAGACAGTAGGCTACTACCGAGCCGGCAGCCGAGCCGCGTCCCGGCCCGACGGATACGCCCATTTCCCTTGCGGCGGAAATAAAGTCCTGCACAATCAGGAAGTAGCCCGGGTAACCCATCGTCTTCATCGTGGTCAGTTCGAAGTCGATCCGTTCCTTCAATTCGTCCGAAAGATCATCCCTGTAGCGTTCGTGAACACGCTGCATCGTCAAATGGGTCAGGTAATCGGCTTCGAGTTTGATGCGAATGACTTTATCGTAACCGCCCAGTCGCCTGTAATTTTCTTCACCAAATTCCCGGATCAGGTCGGGTTCCGGATATTTTTGGCGGTAGCTTTCCTCCGTGCCGAACGACGGATCGATCTGAAAGAAAGGCATCAGCGCATCGGAGTCAATGGAATAGGGTGTTACCTTTTCAGCCACTTCCAGCGTATTGGCAAGCGCTTCGGGGATGTCGGCAAAAATGGCGCTCATTTCGGCGGTCGTTTTCAGCCATTCCTGCTGGGAATAGCGCATCCGTTTCGGGTCGTCGATATCTTTGCCGGTACTCAGGCAAATCAGGCGGTCGTGCGCTTCGGCGTCGTCTTCGTTAACAAAATGTACGTCGTTGGAAGCAATCAGCTTAATGTTATGCTTGCGGGCAAGTTCGATCAGCACCTTGTTGACTTCCACCTGTTTGGGATAGATATCCCGGTCTGCACTCGGTTTGGAGGTTTCGTGGCGCTGAAGTTCGAGATAGTAATCGTCGCCGAAAAGGTTCTTGAACCAGAGGACGGATTCCTCGGCCAGGTCATTCCGGCCGTTCAGAATCCATTGCGGCACTTCGCCCCCCAGACATGCCGAGCAGACGATCAGGTCTTCGTGATATTTTTCCAGCAGCGCTTTGTCGATGCGCGGATTCCGGTAAAATCCTTCCGTCCAGGAAATTGAAACCATTTTAATCAGGTTTTTATATCCCTTCAGCGTCTTTGCCAGGACAATCAGGTGCCATCCGCCGAGGTCTTCCTTCGAAGACTTGGTTTCGCGACCGTTGCGGGCACAGTAACATTCACAGCCAATAATCGGTTTGAACATCTTTTCGTTACACTCCTTGATTTTTTCGGACAGCAGTTCCCTGCGTTCGTTATCCTCCGGACTTGGATGTTCGTTGTCTTCGAGCGTTTTCAACTCGCTTTCGTATTCCTTGAGAGCCGTCCGGTATTTGCTGTTTCTTTTCCTGATTTTATTGTAAAACTCCTTGACGCCAAACATATTGCCATGGTCGGTAATGGCCATGGCTCTCATGCCGTCGTTTTGCGCCTTGTCGAGCAGCGCATCAATCGACGCCTGTCCGTCCAGCAGAGAATACTGCGTATGTACGTGTAAATGAACAAATGAATCCATATAAATTCAATATTAATGCAAAAAGCGTTTCAAAGGTAGGTGATATTTTGAAAGGAGGCAAAATTAGTTTTCAACAGGGGTTAACCGTTGATTGAGAAAAAAGGTGTAACTTTGTTTGTCGTTTAAAGGTTATAGGTGATTGTATGGAAAAGTGGATTTGCTTGGGAATCATGGTGTTGTTTTCGTTTGGAGTGGAAGCGAGGGTCGGTTTTGGCATCCGTGCGGGTGTCTCTTATGCTTCTCTGACACAGATAGTGGACGAGGAAGTGACGTATGGCGACCGGCTGGGGTTCTGCGCAGCCGGATTAATGGATATACCGCTTTCCCGGAAATTCTCCCTGCGTCCGGAACTGGTCATCCTGAATCTGGGCGGCGCCTATGATGTTGAGTATCTGGTTGAGGAGCAGCCTTATCTCAGGATAGAACGGATCAAAAGTTCGTATTATGCGCTTCAGATGCCGCTGAATCTCACTTACAAAATATTGGTAAACAACTGGCAGTTTGGTGTGTATGGAGGACCGTCCGTATCTGTTTCCACGCCGGTCAGGGAAAAGGTGCTTCCCGAAGAACGGAAATTCCGCCCGTTTGACGTCGGCATGGGGGTCGGTTTCTACGTGCAGCATCGCCGGGTTTTCACCTCCATATACACCCATTCTGGGCTGGTAGACCGGCAAACCCGCAAACAGTCGCATGAATCGCAACTTTACCAAAACAGTGTCGTATTTTCGTTCGGGTACTGGTTTTGAGAAATTCGCATAAAAAAAGGAGAATAAAGCAACTTCGCGTCGACTTATTCTCCTGAAAAACAAAAGTCAAAATCTAATTAGTGCCATCCACACATTATTTTTCGTTCCTGCCGTCTCTGTCCGGTTTCGGATGTCCGTGTTCGTTCATCCGGTCGGGACGCCGTTCTCCGTCACGCATCATAAATTCCCGCATGAACCTGAAATCCGCCTGCTGGTATTTATACAGTTTGAGCGGCGACAGGATGCGTTTAAATTTCTCGTAATACTCCTTTTCCAGTTGAGCCTCCTTGAGGCGCGTTTCGATGTTGCAGTCGATGAGTTTCAGACAGGCTTCGTCGGAGAGTTTCTCCTGGGTACGGCATTTCCGGTGCAGCTTCCGGCATTCCCGTCCGGCATCAAACTGTTTTTGTTTCAATTCATTGTCCAGCGGGATAAAGGTTGCCGCCTCGTCGGGCGTCAGACCCGCTTCGACCGTGATATAGGCGTTTCTTTTTGCCTGAAACGCCTGCTTGTCGAACTTCTGCGTCCGGTCTTTTTCTTCCTGGGCGACCGCAAAATGATTCAACAGCACGACGGCCATACACATGATAAATATTCGCTGTTTCATATCATTCGATTTTTTCCATTTCTTCCGTAAATACTCCGTTGTAATAATTGGTTTCCAGATATTCCAGAAAATCTTCGTCTTCTTCCGACTGCACGGACAGCAGTCCCTCCGAAGGCGCTATCTGCACATACAGGGATTCGTCGGGCGACTGCCCTTCTCCCGTGATGAAGGGCAGGTTGAGAGCCTTGAACAGGAATATCAGGCCGGCAAAAACGGCCGCCAGGTATAACCATGGGCGTATCCGTTCATACAGGGAAATCACTTTGGTTTCTTCGCGTGGTTTTTCGGGAAGCCGACTCATGATTTGTCCCGTCAGTCCTTTCAGATAACCGTCCGGCACTTGAAAGGGATTTCGGCCCTTCAATTCATCCAGTTTCGTTTGTTTTGTTTCCATAATCAATTCTGTTTGCGCGTTTCAACGTTTGTTTGACTGTTCGTAAGTGAGATAGTTTAAAGGTCTTCCGTTAAAAATGACTCGATTTTTTTGGCGGCATGAAAATAGGACGCCTTCAATGCGCCGACCGAGGTGTTCAGGATTTTGGACATGTCTTCGTATTTTATTTCGTCATAATAGCGCATGGTGAATACGATTCGCTGTTTTTCCGGCAAACGGAGGATGGCCTCCTGCAGTTTCAGCTCCAGCGCGTCGCCGTCAAAATACTCGTCTGCCTTCAGCCGTTCCAGCAGAAATGTATCCGTGTCGTCGATTGAGATCTGGTTCATTGCCCGCTGACGGTTCAGGAACGTGATATTCTCGTTGATGGCAATTCTCGACATCCAGGTGAGAATCTTCGATTCCCCGCGGAACTGTTCCAGATTCGTCCACGCCTTCAGGAACGTATTTTGCAACACGTCGTTCGCATCGTCGTGCGTCATCCCCATCCTGCGAATCAGCCAGTACAACTTTTCACCGTAAGCTTCAACGATTTGGGTAAAGGCGCTGCGCTGCGTTTCCGGATTGCGCAGCCTTTCCATCATTTCATCTTCCTTCAATGCTTGCATCCGCTTCTTCTTTTCAGGGCGTAAATATACTCATTTATGCAGATATGCTGCACGGAAAGGGAAAAACCGCCTGTTAACAAACCGTAAACATGAATAGAGAATGGAGAGTGCTTCAC
>JAISWC010000340.1 GCA_031271245.1 Tannerella sp.
GATCTTTAACCGTGCCGAGTTGAGGATCTACAATCATGTCTCCGGCATTCCGTCGGAGTTGCCCCGCATGTCCCATCCGTCCCTTTGGTCCCACCTGTCCCTCCGCTGACTACTAACTACTAACTACAAAAAATGACAGGGACGCCACGGTATATCGGGCGCCCTGTCATCAGAAAAAGCAAAATGATGGCAGATTATTATTTGAATAAAGTCGGAAAGACCAGCGAAAAGACCAGTACGGCCAAACCGGCTACCAGTATCAGCACGATCGTTCCGGATGCGCCTTTCCATTCCTTGAGCACGATGCCCCATACGTTGCTGAAAGTCACGTTGAGGGCCATCAGGATACACCACGAAAAGGCCATCATCACACTGCCCGGTTCCAGGAAACTTGTTCCCATGCTCAGTCCGAAAAACTGGCAGTACCACAGCAGTCCGGCCAGGGCGCAGAACAAAAGGTTGTTTACCAGCAACGGTTTCTTGCCGTAATCGGCGAAGGAGCTGTTTTTTCCATTCTGATACAGGCAGTAAGCCGCATTCGTGAGAAATCCGCCGCAGGTCACCATCAGTGTAGCCGGCAAGGCCTTGAACAGGTCGTTTGCGCCGGCGACAACCAGCGGTTCGCCCGCTTCCAGTCCCAGTGCAAAACAGGCGCTCATCACGCCGGCCAGCAGGGCGAC
Organism: Tannerella sp.; assembly: GCA_031271245.1. GTDB lineage: Bacteria > Bacteroidota > Bacteroidia > Bacteroidales > Tannerellaceae > Tannerella. The sequence continues at coordinate 681 of JAISWC010000340.1, forward strand.
CAGCAAACCCTTTGTCAGGGCAAAATCCTTTATCGCGGCTTTTTTCGCTTCCTCCGTCATGTTTTGGGAGCGCAGTCCACCCGCAAAGCCGATGATGGCGATGCCCGCCAGCGTGATACAGACGCCGGCCAGCAGGATCAGGCCGTCGCCGCGGAGCAGATCCGTCCCTTTCATCAGGGCCGGGATAATAGTTCCGAAGGCCGAGCACGTGCCCAGTGCGATCGACTGTCCCAGCGCGATGCCCAGGTAACGCATACTCAGTCCGAACGTCAGGCCGCCGATGCCCCACAGGATACCGAATCCCATGGCTTTCAGTGCGGCGGCGGGGTCGACCGAAAGCACCTGCCACAGGCTACTTCCTTCAGGCACGGCCAGCAGGGCGCCCAGCACGGGGAAGATCAGCCACGCAAAAATCCCCTGCGTCAGCCAGAAACTTTCCCACGACCAGTCTTTCACCTTGTTGATGGGGACGTACGAACTGGACTGTCCGAAACTCCCCGCCGCGATGATTATCAATCCGATGAACGTATTCATGACTGTCGTTTAAACTCGTTTCGACGTCACTTCCTTCTCGTAAGCCAGTATTTCGGCGATATAGTCTTCGCCGGCGGGCACGCCGTTTTGCAGGCAGAACATGTCCCATACGGCGTTCCACGGCAGGCTTTTCAGTTCCTCCTGCAGTGCCAGCCGTTCGAACAGCCGGTCCTGCGCTTCGTAGGCCTGCAAGGTGGCCGACGGCTCCAGCAGGGCCATCAGGATGGCTTTCTGCGTGGCGCGGCTGCCGATGACGTAGGCGCCGATGCGGTTGATGGTGGCGTCGAAGTAATCCAGTCCGATGTGTACGCGGTCGAGCGCCTCGCAGCGGATGATTTCGCGTGCCAGATCCTGCAGGTCGTCGTTCAGGATGACCACGTGGTCGCTGTCCCAGCGGATCGGACGGCTCACGTGCAGCATGATTTCCGGCGTGAAGAGCAGCATCGACGAAATCTTGTCGGCAATGCTTTCCGTCAGGTGGAAATGGCCGGTGTCCAGTGTCACGATCTTGCCTTTTTTGGCGCCGTAGCCCAGGTAGAAGTCATACGAACCGACGGTGTAGCTTTCCAGACCGATGCCGAAGAGCTTGGCTTCGATGCAGTCCTTCATGTTTGCGTATTCGACGGCAAAAATCTCGTCCAGCGACTGTTCGAGGATGCGGCGGTATTTCAGCCGACTGGCCGGCACTTCCTTGCTGCCGTCGTGTACCCAGAGGTTCATGATGCACGGGTCGCCCTGGAACTTGCCCATTTCTTCGCTGACTTTCCGACAGCGTTTCGTGTGCTCGATCCAGAAATCGCGGATGCCTTTGTCCGGGTTGGCCAGCGTCAGGTTGCCGCTTTTCGGGTGCGAGAACGACGTGGAATTGAAATCCAGTTTCAGGCCGTTTGCCTTCGCCCAGTCCATCCAGCTTTGGAAATGCTGCGGCTCCACTTCGTCGCGGTCTACGACTTTCCCCTGGAAATCGCCGTAGATTTCGTGCAGGCTCAGCCGGTGGCTGCCGGCTATCAGCGACGAGGCTTTCAGGATATCCCCCCGCAACTCGTCGATACTACGGGCTTTGCCGGGATAGTTGCCCGTCACCTGGATACCGCCGGACAGCTCGCCGCCCTGGTTCTCGAACCCGCTGACGTCGTCCGCCTGCCAGCAGTGCAGCGACAGCGATATGTTTCCCAGCGCCGTCAAGGCTTTGCCGGTATCCACTCCCAATGCGGCGTAGCGTTCCGCCGCGATTTCATACGCTTGTTTGATCAAATTTTCTTTCATAATAAACTCGTTTTTATTGTTCGTATTAATAAATATGTATTTCTATCATTGATAGAACTAAAATCATTTCACCTTTATACCTTTCCATCCGGAAAATCGCTGGAAAACATCTTCCGTTATTCCGCTTGAAGCGTATAACGTGTCATTCTTAAACGGATATACCTTTCCCGGCGTTGCACAAGGTGTTTTCCCAGCGTTGCACAAGGTGCTTTCCCAACGTTGCACAAGGCGCTTTCCCGGCGTTGCACAAGGTACTTTCCCAACGTTGCACAAGGTACTTTTCCAGCGTTGCACAAGGCGCTTTCCCAACGCGGGGAAAGACGCCTGTGCAGCGTTTTCCGGATAATTAATTCTTTCACAGCACTTTGAGCGGGATTTTGTACTCAATGATTCTTGGCTCCGCGAGCAGCCTGGTGCCGGTGGTGAAGCGTGTGACGATTCTCAGCCGGTAGTTGCCCTGTGTGAGCGTGGCGGGCACGCGGGCCAGGACACGCGAGGGGGCGTTTTCGGTGATGCGCTGTGCGGGCACGGAGGTGACGCCGTCGGCGAAATCGAAGTAAACGTTGATGCCGGGTTCGAGCGTGCCGTCGGGCTGGGTCTTGCCGACGACCCTGATCTTGTCGCCCACGATGAGGATGTCGTCGCCGGGGGTGATGGTGCCGTCGGTCAGCTGCGTGGCCTGGTCGGTGACGAGCATGATGTGTGCGCCGGGGTCGGCAATGCCCGTTACGCGGACGCCGACCTGCTTGAGTTTTTCGCGCATTTCCTTCGACATGTGGGCGTTGACCGTGACGCGGTGCTTGCCCTCGGTGAAGGTTTCCTTACCGCTCCAGGAGCCGTCTACGCGGGGGCCGAGGTGTACCAGGTCGTCGAAGACGCTGTAGCCGGCGAGTACAAAGTACTCCTTGGCCGCAGTTTCGCCGTCAAGGACGGCCTTGATGGTCTCGCGCCTGATGTCGCTTCCTCCGGCCACAATATGGTCGATAATGTCGCTCTGGCGACGGGTTTCGCCGGCGGTTTCCACCTCGGCGAGGTAATCGTTCGGGTCTTCCGTTAAACTGTTCGGACGCAACCGTACTCTCCATTCATACTTTGACATATTCTATTTAGTTTTATTGGTTTATTAATCCTCCGAACCTCTCCCCCCGTCCCCACTCCTGGTGGAGAAGGGGGCGTGTCGGCAGAACAGTCCGGTTATACAAATTCATTCTCAATTCTCAATTCTCAATTCTCCATTGTTTTTTTGGGCTGAAACGTTTGCAGGGGAAAGGATTCGGCCACGATGCGGCGGATTTCCCAGCGGTCTTTCACCAGTCCGGCGGCTTTGGCCTGCATCAGGCAGTTGCCGATGGCCGTCGCCTCGGAGGGTCCGGCTACCACCGGCAGGCCGATGGCATCGGCCGTAAACTGATTCAGCAGTGCATTTTGCGACCCGCCGCCAATCACGTGCAGTTTTTCGATCGGGAACGGAATCATGGACGACAGCATCTCGAGCACTTCGCGGTAGCGGTTGGCCAGGCTGTCGAAGATGCACCGGACAAAGGCGGCGTCTGTGTCGGGAACGGGCTGACCGCTGTCTTCACACACCGCGGCGATGGCCCGGCTCATGCTGGCCGGATTGGCCAGGCGCGGGTCGTCGGGATTGACGGTGGAGCGGCTTTTCCCGGCCGCTTCGGCCATCTTCACGATTTCGGGGTACGAATAGCTGCGTCCGGCTTTTTCCCATTCCTTGCGGCACTGCTCCAGCAGCCACATGCCGGTGATGTTTTTCAGGAAACGGGTGGTGCCTTCGACGCCGCCTTCGTTGGTGAAATTCTTTTCGAACGAGTCCTTTGTCAGAATCGGCGCGTCCGTTTCGACACCCATCAGGCTCCACGTGCCGCTGCTCAGGTAGGCGAAGTTCGGATTTTCGGCCGGTACGGAGATGATCGCCGAGGCGGTGTCGTGTCCGGCCACGGTGACGACGGGCACTTTCCCGATACCCGTTTCTTCCGCCAGCGCGTCGGTCAGCGTGCCGACGACGGCGCCCGGATCCGTCAACGGATGCAGCAGCGAGGTCGGTATGCCGGCCGCCTCCAGCAGCGAGGTCTCGAACCGGCGGGTGACGGGGTTCAGCAACTGCGAAGTCGATGCTTCCGTATATTCGCAGACTTGTTTTCCGGTCAGCAGATAGGAAAGCAGATCGGGCATAAACAGGATTTTATCGGCGGCTTCCAGCGGCGCGAAACCGGTCTGCTTGGCCCGGAACAGCTGATACAGGCTGTTGAAGTTCATGATCTGGATACCGGTCAGGCCGTAAACCCGGTCGCGCGGCACGATCCGGAAAAATTCTTCCGGTGCGCCGTCCGTATACGGGTCGCGGTAGGCGCGCGGCAGCCCCAGTACCGTTCCGTCGCGGCCGATGTAGCCGAAGTCGACGCCCCAGGTATCTATCCCCACGGAGGTCAGTTCGATACCTTGTCCTGCGCAAACTTTCAGCCCTTCCTTCAGCGATTCGTAGAGACTGAATACGTTCCAGTAATACTTGCCATGGATTTCCGTCATGGCGTTGGGAAAACGTGTCAACTCCTTCATTTCAAAATTGACACCGTCAAATGTTCCGAGAATCGACCGGCCGCTTGTGGCGCCCAGGTCAAATGCTAAAAAAGAATATTTCTTCATGATAGCGTGACTGTAAATTATTTTAATGCGGCAAAGATATTTTCTTTTTCCCTATCTTTGCTTACGAAATTGATAGTATGTATTTGAATTATGACACAGCCATGTTGAAGAATGAACAGTTGCGTTATCTCGCGATTAATGCCGTGGACGAAGACTGGGGCATTGTCGTGACGACGGTGGGATACCAGTTTATCCCGCCGCAAAGTCCCTATCCGCTGTCCCGCCATCCGGACAGGTACAACTTCTCGCCCCACAACAAGCGGACGCTGAACGAATATCAGCTGATATACATTACCAAAGGTTCCGGTTACTTCACGTCCGGCTCCGTCCGGAAACAGCGAATCGGCGAGGGCACGATGATACTGCTTTTCCCCGGCGAATGGCACAGTTATTATCCGGATTCCGATACCGGGTGGAACGAACACTGGGTGGGTTTCCGCGGCCCGCACATCGACCGGCGGGTCGAAAATCACTTTTTCAGCAAGGAAGATCCCCTGTTTCGCATCGGTCACAGTTCGACCATTGTTCGTTTGTATGAAGATATCCTCGACCTGGCGCGGCAGGAAAAGACGGGCTATCAGCAGATGATATCCAGCATGGTGCTTCATATCCTGGGTTCCGTTTATTACAAATGGAAGAACAGCTACTTCAAGGATTCCTACATCGAAGAGAAAATCATGGAAGCCCGCCAACTGATCAAGGATAATATCGAGGGACTGCTTTCGCAGGAGGACATTGCCGCCCAACTCGGACTGGGTTATTCGTGGTTCCGCCGGATGTTCAGGGAATACACGGGCATTTCCCCGGCGCAGTATCAGTTCCGCCAGAAACTGCTGCGCGCCAAGGAACTCCTGACCGATACATCCATAACTATCTCCGAAGTGGCCTACAAACTTCACTTCGAGAGTCCCGGTCAGTTTTCTACCTTTTTCCGGAAAAAAGAGGGTATTACGCCTTCCCGGTTTCGGGAAGAAATGCGGAAATAGGGGAGGGTAGATAGTAGTTAGTAGATGGCGCCGTACTCTACTGACTACTATCTACCAACTACCTGACTACCTGTCAACTTCCGCTTACCGGCTCATCCGCTCTATTTCGTCCCGTTCGGACTGACTTTCGGGGGTGGCTGCTGTCGGTCGGTTATTTCTGCCGAATTTTTTCCCGACATGGTGCAACCGCCGTTGAAACTTGCGCCCGGTTCGATTTCGAGGATCTGTATGAAAATGTCACCTTTCACCTGGGCGGTCGACTTCAGAATCAACTTTTCCCTGATGCGTAAGGTGCCTTCTACAATGCCCAATATTTCGGCATTCTCGGAAATCACATTACCCAGAATACACCCTTTCGGCCCGATTACAATTTTTCCCTTGCAATGGATGTCGCCTTCAATTCGTCCGTCCAGACGGAAATCCGATTCCGTCACAATCGTTCCGGTAACTACCGTACCACCGGCCAGTACATTAAAAATACCGCTATTAGCGGTTTGTTCATCGCTTTGTTTTGTCTTCAGCATGATATTTCTGTTTGAAATTGCGCAAATGTACGCAAAATTTTTTCTTGTCGCCCGTTTTTCTTTATTTTTACGGTCAAATTAACGTGACGATGGAACTGACAATTGATTTGAACGGCATGAAGTTTTACGCCTATCACGGCGTTTCTCCGCAGGAGACCCGGGTCGGAAACGATTTTACGGTAGATGTTTCGTATGTGTTCGAGGCGGGTGCGGCGCTCGAAAGCGACGAGCTGCATGATACCGTCAACTACGCCGATGTGTACGGGATTGTGAAAGCGGAAATGGAACATCCTTCCCGGCTACTGGAACACGTGGCGGGGCGGATTTTCCACGCATTGCGCGCTGCTTTCCCGCAATGGACCCGGCTGAAGGTGAAACTGTCCAAGCTGAACCCGCCGGTGGGGGGCGAAGTGCACAGCGCCTCGGTGACGATGGAATCTCGGTGAAATTTCTGCCGAAGATGGATTGAAATTAAAGAGAATCTATTACTTTTGTCCGGGATTTCATAAACGCAATACCGAATGAAGAAATATCTTTTACTGATTGGTCTCTGTGGCTGTTGCCTTCCGGCGACGGCGCAGAAGAAAATGCCCAAGTGGGTCGAAAAGGCCAAAAAAGCCGTCATCA
>JAISWC010000063.1 GCA_031271245.1 Tannerella sp.
GTAGAAGTTGCGCTCCAGGTTGGACGCGTCTACTACATTGACAACCACGTCCGGATGTTCGCTGTCGAGATGATCGCGCACATATTTCTCCTCGGCCGTACAGTTCGACAGCGAATACGTCCCCGGCAAATCGACAATCCTGAACCGGTAGCCGTTCTGTTTAAATTCGGCCTTTTTGGCATCGACCGTTACACCGCCGTAGTTTCCCACATGTTCGTGAGCGCCGGAAGCACAGTTAAACAGGGATGTTTTTCCGGAATTGGGATTGCCGACAAAAGCCACGTTGATGGTTTTTCCCCGGTCGATGGCCAGGGAACGCAACTCGTCCTCCGGAACGGTAAATGCGTGTGGCGGCGCGACCGGCTGTTCGGCTACATCCACCGCCTGACCGGATGTGAGCACTTCAATCAGCCGCGCGTCGTTGCGGCGCAGCGACAGGTCGTATCCGATAATTCGGTACTGAATCGGATCTTTTAAGGGAGCATTCTGGATGACCTGCACCTCCTTGCCCCGGATAAATCCCATTTCCGTAATACGCCTGCGGAATGCGCCGCGTCCCGTCACCTTCACAATGACGCCTTTTTCGCCTGTTTGAAGTTCCGATAATTTCATGTTTGCAAACTGAATGCAAAAGTACGGCTTTTCGGCAAAACAGGCGCAGCCGGTCAATACCTAAAAGTAGGTATTTTTCCGTCTCTTCGGAAGCTTTTCGGCCAATGTCATCAAGTAAAAAGGTTAACCCTTTTACGATCCGGCATCCGCAGAGTATTTGGGAAAGAAGCAGGAGAAACATTGAATCATGATTATCCCAAAAGGTCCATTAGAAAATAGTTGACGGTTACTATACTTTGTGTGGTATGAAGGGTTATAGTACCGGACGGTACTAAGGGATGAACAAAAGGTAATGAAACACATTGCGATGCAGTCAAAGGGTCTTTGACTTCCTGTCCAAAAGGTCATTGTCCGCGAAGAAGTCCTCCCTCTCCGGGTTCGATGAAAACCCGTAGACGGGGAAATTGGTGATTGCAGACCTGACAGGTTTTCAAAACCTGTCAGGTCTCGTCGCTTGAGCAGCGCGTACACATATCATCCCTGACGGGACATGTTGAATGCCCCCCTGAAAAGTTGTGTATAAACAGTAGCTCTCCGGGCGAGGGGTGGATGTCTTGCGGCAATGCATAAAACCTTACCGCGCGAAGCATAAGGTTGTTGATTTTCTAACGGACATTCTGGGATTATTTGGGAAGGCAAATAATTTTCACTGGCGTCATGCCTCCTTCGGCTGTCCGGGCAAACGCCCGGATAACCGGCTGTTCGCCGGCCAGGGAGACGATGAGGTACAGGAAGTCCGGGTCGAAGGCCAGGCGGATGTCTTCGTCCGACGGACGCGCCGGCGTGGACGGATGACTGTGGTAGTTGGCAAGGATGCGCAGACCTTCGGCACGGGCTTCTTTGAGGACGCGGAACTGTTCCCGCGGGTCGAAGGAGAAATGTTCCGGACTGTGATCCACATTTTCCAGCGGAAAACGCTTTTTTACAGTGTTGTCGACGCCGGCCAGCAGGCCGCAGGCTTCATCGGGTAATTCGTCGCAGGCCTGCCGGACGATGGCGTCGATAATCGCTTGAGGTATTTCTATTACTTCTTTCATTTTCCTTTCAGTTCGCACACGGCCTGTTCGGCTTCCGTCAACTCGTGAATGACGGGCTGCTCGCCGCATACCGGACAGCGCGGGTTTCGTTTCAGCCTGACGGTGCGGAAATTCATCTTCCTGGCGTCGAACGTAAGCAGGCGGTCAGTCAGCAGTTCGCCCGCTCCCGTCAGGAACTTCAGTACTTCGGCGGCCTGAATGGTACCCAACATGCCGGCGATGGCGCCCAGCACGCCCGCCTGCGAACACGTCGGCACGGCGTCGGGCGGCGGCGGACTGTGGAACGCACAGCGGTAACAGGCCGTTCCCGGGAGGTACGTCAGCGTCTGTCCGTCGAAACGCAGGATGCCGCCGTGCGAAAACGGCTTGCCCGCCAGTACGCAGGCGTCGTTGATCAGGAACTTGCCGGGGAAATTGTCCGTTCCGTCGACCACGAAATCATACTCCTGGATCAGGTCGAAGGCGTTCGCCGCGTTGAAAAGTTCGTGATAGACGTTGACCTGTACATCGGGATTGAGGAGGTGGATCCGCTCCTTTGCCGACAGGACTTTGACCTTGCCCACGTCGGGCGTCGTGTGAATCACCTGGCGCTGGAGGTTGCTCAGGTCGACCGTGTCGCCGTCGACAATTCCCAGCGTCCCGACGCCGGCAGCAGCCAGATACAGCAGCACCGGCGAACCCAGTCCGCCCGCACCGATCACCAGCACTTTGCCATTGCGTATCTTTTCCTGGCCTTCCACGCCGACGTCCTGCAGGAGGATGTGGCGACTGTAGCGTTCGATTTGTGCCGCGGTAAAGTCCATCATCGGCCTCCTCCCATGAAATACAGGAAGTCCACTTCGTCGCCCTCCCGGATGACCGTCCCGTCAAACTGTTCGTGTTCAATAAAGGTTCCGTTGACTTGTACGGAGACCATTTCCGGCTGAAAGATTTGTCGCAGAGCAATCAATTCCGTCAGCGTAAGCGGAAGTTGTACTTCCAGCGTTTCGTCATTTACTTTAATCAGACTCATATTTTCTTTTTAATTACTACTTTCCAATAATTTTCGACCGGCGTCTGTTCCAGCACTTGATGTCCTTCGTTGCGGACGGAACCGGGTACGTTGGCAATCGGCGCTCCGTCGTCCAGCAGGATTTCGAGCAGTTCGCCCGGCTGCATGGGTGACAGTTGCATCTTCACATGCACGAAGTTCATCGGGCAGGCGACGCCGCGCAAATCTCTGAACACCCGTTCCGCCGCTGGTGCCGGTTCGCGTGTTTCCACCGGCGGCTGCTGTTCCGCCGCCGGCCTGACGTTTTTGAATTGCAGGGAGTCGTCCATGTTTTGATACAGTTCGATGACCTCGTCCGCCAGCGAATAAATTTCTTCCCTGCGGGAAATGAAATCGGACGGCAGGCGGGCGGTGGCCGTTGCGACAAGGTCGCGGTACCGTTCCTTCACCAGCCCGGAATCGACAAAGTGACGCAGGAAAAGGTCGAACGTGTCGGCCACGTTTTTGGGTTCCGCACCGCGCGTCACCAGCAGCATCCGCGCCGCCGCATACAGGGTTTCATATAACAGTGCGCCGGCTTTTCTCGGCGCCGTTTCCGTTTCGAGCGTTTTCCGGTATTCCCGGATATGATTCAGGTCAAGCTCGATCATGTCGAACAGTCCGGCGGAACATTCGGGTGCGCCGCGGTTGACGATGCTGAAAACCGCATCGGCGCCCCAGTCGAAATAATAATTTTTGTCGTCGTCGAACGACGGAATGTCCGCGTATTCGGCCAGCAGGTCGACGGCTTTCCGGCGTCCTTCGCCTTCCAGGTAGGCCGTCAGCGACGGAGCGTTCTCCGTCTCCAGGTACGCTTTCAGCAGGCGGACGGTGAAGCGCGGAATGTCGCGTGCACTGATGCTGCCGACGGGCGTTGCCAGTCGGGGACAGTCGGTGCGGTCGGCGGCCAGCCAGACCTGATAGCCCGGATAGACACGGTCGTTATGGAGCGCCTTGCCTGTGAAGCCGATGTCGGCCCAGAACTGCTGTCCGCAGGAATTGGGGCAGCCCGAGACGTGAATCCGTGCATCGGCCAGCCGGTCCAAATCCGGCAGCGAGGCCTTGAGCAGTTCGCGGCGGATGGCGGCGGCCAGCCCCTTCGACAGCGTAATGCCCAGACGACAGGTGTCTGCGCCCGTGCAGGATACGATGTTGTTGGCCGGCAAGGGTGCGGATGTTTCGGGCGCCACGTCGCGTACCAGCGTGTAAAGTTCCGACAAGGCTTTCTCCTGAATATGACGCAGTTGAATGTTCTGTGTCGTGGTGAAGCGTAGCGTGTCGTTCCCGAATAGGGAGACAAAATACAGCAGGTTCCGCACGTTTTCCAGCCAGGCGGCGTCTGTCAGGGGGAGATTGCCGTGTATGAACGGTATCATCACGCTATGGCGTCCGGCCTGTTTCTGGGCGAAGACATAGCGTCGTTTCCAGTCTTCGTAGCCGGGGCCGGGGACGATGTCCTGCCACGCGACGGAGGACGGCGATGCCGGCTGCGCTTTTTCCGGAGGAAGCGCGAAAGACGGCGCCGTTTTTCGGGATTCTTCGTAATATTCCCTCAACAGGCGCAGGGCCTCTTCCGCGCCCAGCCGGTAGAAAATATAGCGAATCCGCGCTTTGTGTTTGTTTTTGCGGTTACCCTGTTCCGAAAACATTTTTTTTAGGGCTTCGGCAATGACGTAGAGTTCGCTTTCTGGAACGAAGTCGAACCATTTCCACCCGACGGAGGGTTTCGAACCGCCGCCTCCGCCGGCATATACCTTAAATCCTCTCTGTCCGTTTTGTGTTTTGGCCACCAGACCCAGGTCGTTGACGGCGGCGTAGTCCACGCCCGTATCGCCGGACGAGAAGGCGATTTTCATCTTGCGGGGCAACAGATAGGAATCCGGCTCCGCAATCAGTCTGGTCGTCAGCGCCATTGCATGAGGCGTTGTGTCAAACACTTCCTGCGGCGAGATGCCGCTGCCGGCCGATACCAGGATGTTGCGCACCGTATTCCCACCGCCGCCTTTGGAACTCAGCCCGATTTGTTGCAATTCGCGCAAAACCGGCTCTACTTTGTCCAGCGAGAGATTCTGTATCTGAATCTCCTGCCGTGTGGTGATGTGCAGCAAATCGGAGTGGTGGTTTCGGGCAATCGAAATGACTGCCAGCAACTGTTCTGGGAAAATCACTCCGCCCGTGGTGCGGATGCGCACCATGTAGACTTCGTCTTTCCGCTGTTCGTAAATTCCCATCGGGACGCGGAAGGCCTTGAACTGAACGGTCTCGACCTTCCCTTCCCGGTAATCCCGCGCCAGTACGCCCAGTCTGGCAATGTCTTCGTTTAGTGTGTCCGGCAGTCTGTACATAATGCAACTCTCTTAACTGAACACACCCGATAAATACTGCCTTGTCAGTTCATGCTTCGGATGATTGAACAATGCCTGAGCGGGGCCGGTCTCGATGATTTTTCCCAGGTAGATGAATACGACGTAGTCGGCAATGCGCAGAGCCTGCCGCAGCGTATGTGTCACCAAAATAATGCCGTACCGTTCTTTGAGTTTGACGAACAGGTCTTCGATATGACGGCTCGAGAGCGGGTCGAGCGCCGAGGTTGCCTCGTCGCCCAGAATGAACTGCGGTTCGATGGCCAGTCCCCTTGCCAGACAGAGTCGCTGCTGCTGTCCGACGGAGAGGCTGGAGGCGGGTGCATGGAGGCGGTCTTTGACCTCTTCCCACAGTCCGGCTGCCCGCAGGTTGGCTTCGACGATTTCGGCCAGCTGTTTCTTCTTCCGGATACCGTGTATCCTGCACCCGAACGTGATGTTGTCGAAGATGGACATGGGCAGCGGCGTGGGACGCTGCGACAGCAGACCCAACTTTTTCCGGACCCGGGTCACTTCCGTTTTCCGCCCGTAGATGTCTTCGCCGTCCAC
>JAISWC010000266.1 GCA_031271245.1 Tannerella sp.
CGTCCTGCGACGCTCCGGACATACCGAAGCAACGGTCGACATGGCGCGCCTGGCCGGACTCTATCCTGCCGGCGCACTGATCGAAATTATCAACGACGACGGCACCATGGCGCGTTTGCCGCAGCTGATGGATGTCTCGCGCAGGTTCGGCATCAAAATCATTTCCATCCACGACCTGATTGCCTACCGCCTCCAGACGGAATCGCTGGTCGAAAAAGGGGTGGAAGTCAACCTGCCGACCGGCTACGGCCACTTCCGCCTGATTCCTTTCCTCCAGAAAAGTACCGGACAGGAACACATCGTCCTGATCAAGGGAGAAATTCGGAAAGACGAACCTGTCCTGGTGCGCGTGCACTCGTCCTGCATCACGGGCGACATCTTCGGCTCGCTCCGCTGCGAATGTGGGGAACAGCTGCACGCAGCCATGCGCCAAATCGAAGAGGAAGGCTGCGGCGTCATCCTCTACCTTAATCAGGAAGGCCGCGGAATCGGACTGATGGAGAAAATGAAAGCCTACAAGCTGCAGGAAGACGGACTGGACACGGTGGATGCCAACCTGCACCTGGGACACCAGGCCGACGAACGCGACTACGGCGTGGGCGCCCAGATTCTGCGCCGCATAGGCGTCACCCGGATGCGCCTGATGACGAACAATCCCGTCAAGCGCGTCGGACTGGAGGCCTACGGACTGACCGTGGAGGAAAATATCCCGATCGAAGTGCCTCCCAATCCCTACAACGAATTTTATATGAAAACCAAAAAGGAGCGAATGGGACACATTCTCCGCAACGTCCCGTAAAGAGACGGTTCCTGCGGGAGAATGCACCCAATCCGGCGCAGTTAGCTGTTTTTATCCTGATAGAGAAAACGCTTGATGCTCTGTTTCGGCGTCTTCTCGAAGCCTTCGCGGCGGAGTTCGAAATCGGCTATCTTGCTGTAAACGGGAAGGCGCTGGTTCAGCTGTTTCAAGTCTTCGCGCATGAGGCCGGTCAAATCGTCGTCCGACAGTCCGCCGTCCTTCGCCTTTTCCCATTCCGGAAAGACCAGGGCATGTAAATGATCTTTGCGCCTTATGACCAGCGATTCGAATACATACGGCAATTCGTTCAGCAGACTTTCAATTTCTTCGGGATAAATGTTCTGACCGTTCGAGCCGAGTATCATTGTTTTGCTGCGACCGCGGATATACAGGAATCCGTCCCGATCCAGCGTACCCAGGTCGCCGGTGCGCATCCAGCCGCCACCCTGCATGATTTCAGCCGTCGCTTCCGGATTTTTGTAGTAGCCCAGCATGTTGTTCATCCCGCGCACAACGATTTCACCGGCCACGTTTTCCGGGTCGACCGAATCAATTTTCACTTCCATGCGGTCTACAATGCGCCCCACCGAACCCTGCTTGAACGTATCCCACTGTTCGTAGGCGACCAGCGGACCACATTCCGTCAATCCGTAACCGACCGTATACCGGAAACGGATGGAACGCAGGAAGGTTTCAATTTCGCGGTTGATCGCGGCTCCTCCGATCACAAGTTCAAAACAGTTGCCTCCAAAAGCGTCATCCAGTTGTCTGCGAATTTTTCTGTTAATGATCTGTTTGAAACCGGGCAGTCGATAGAGTGTGCGGATGAGGGGTTTCCGCAATACCGGAAAGACGTTGTTCCGAACAATCTTCTCAATAATCAGCGGCACGGCGATAATCAGGGTCGGCCGGTTGCGTTGCAGACTTTCGATCACCGACTTGGGGTTGGGAATGCGCGGCAGGAAATGAATGTGACATCCCTTGTTGATGCCGTTCAGGATTTCGAACGCCAGGCCGTACATGTGCGCCATGGGGAGCATGGAAACGAAACGGTCTCCGGAACGGACGAACGGCAGACAGTCATAGGCATACTGCGTGTTGCTCCACAAACTCCGGTAGGGCAGCATCACGCCCTTGGAAAAGCCGGTCGTTCCCGAGGTATAGTTCAGGATGGCCAGTTCGTCAGGCTGCTCGACGTGGTAGCTGACTTGCTCCGGCGCAAAGGCCTCCGGATACTTCTTTGCAAACAGGGCGTCCAGCTGCGCGTACACGTACTCGAAATCTGCTATCCGGCTGTGGAAAGGCTTTCCGTCCTCGACGGTCAGGAAGAGCTGAACGCCGGGCATGGCCTGTTCGCTCAGGTGTTCCCGACTCTGCACGGCGGCAATAAGCACCCGGGCTTCGGAGTGATTTACGATGTGATGAATGTTTTCGGCCTTGAAATCGTGCAGTATCGGCACCGCTACGGCGCCATACGTGAGGATGCTGAAAAAATTGATCACCCAGCGCGAGGAATTGCGCCCTACCAGTGCAATCCGGTCGCCCTTCCGGATACCGGCCTGCTCGAAAAGGAGGTGCATCTTCGCAATTTCACGCGCTACATCTTTATAATAAAAGGTATTCGCCTTGTAGTCCGTCAAAGCCGGCAGTTCCCAGTGGGCTTTGATACTAAGTTCGATAAGTCTTAAAAATCGGTTGTCCATGTAATGATATCTAATCTTAATTGCGCAAATATAGACAATTCATTTGAAATAACGCTGCAAACACATCCATAATTATTTTTTTCAACCTATTTTCCGCACCGCTCCGCCGAATCGTTTAACAATATTGCACGCCTATGATGCGATTGCCCTGATTATTTTTATACTTTTGTGGGCACATTCAATGAAAAAGCTATGTTTAATGATCTATTCAACCGGCTGGCCGGCCTTATTTTCAAACCGGCCGAGACGTGGAACAAATTGAGTCAGGGAGAGGAAGAAAAGGAAACGTTCCTTTCGCGATACATTTATCCGCTCCTCGGCCTGATCGCCCTGGCTGCGTTCGTGGGCGTACTGTTTTCGCGCAAGGAATTCAGTTTTGAGATTGCCCTGAAATCGGCTATCAAGGCATTGATTTCGAACATGGGCGGCTACTTCCTGGCCGTATACCTGATGCGTGAACTCTGGCGAAGCGTTTTTCACCGCCACAAGAACACAAAGTTGTGGTATTGTTTTGTGGGATATGCTTCCGCGATGATGTTTGCACTGAATATCATACTGTTGCTGCTGCCCGAATTTTTCTTTTTGCGTGTGGCTGTGCTGTACACGGCCTATCTCATCTGGGAAGGCGCTACAGCCTACATGCACGTAGAGGAAAACGAGCGACTGAAGTTTTCGGCCTTTGCCTCCGCAATCATTATTGTTACGCCACTGGCAATCGATTCTCTTCTCTTTCTGATGATGCCGGGACTGCGACTCTGACTTTAACACCGAAAAAAAATGAGTAAGGAAAAAGCAAATAACCAGATACAAATCAAAAACAAACGGGCGACATTCGATTACGAGTTGCTCGAAACGTTTACCGCGGGAATGGTCCTGACGGGGACGGAAATCAAGTCCGTCCGTCTGGGCAAGGCCAGTCTGGTGGACACATACTGCGTCGTGGCACGCAGGGAAGTTTGGGTAAAGAACATGTATATCGCCGAATATTTTTACGGCACTTACAACAATCACCCGGCGCGGCGCGATCGTAAACTGCTGCTGAACCGGAAAGAAATCCGGAAGATTGAAACGGCAGCCCAAAACAGCGGATTTACAATTGTTCCCGTTCGCCTGTTCATCAACGAACGGGGACTGGCCAAAGTCGTCATTGCCATTGCGAAGGGAAAAAAGGAGTATGACAGGCGCCAGTCCCTGCGCGAACGCGACGACCGGCGGGAAATGGACCGCGCTTTCAAAAAATAGCGCATCCGGCTCCGGCCGGCAGCCCTACAAACAAACGATACGTACATGAGTTTTGAACAGTTATTAAATGAACGTATCCTGATTCTCGACGGAGGGATGGGTACGATGATTCAACAATACAACCTGACGGAACAGGACTACCGGGGCGAACGCTTTGCCGGCTGCCCCGGTCAGCAGAAAGGCAACAACGACCTGCTGTGCCTCACCCGCCCGGAGATTATTCAATCCATCCACCGGCAGTATCTCGACGCCGGCGCCGATATTTTCTCGACCAATACGTTTAATGCCAACCGCATTTCGATGGCCGACTACGACATGCAGGAGCAGGTGCGCGAAATCAACCTGGCGGCCGGACACCTGGCGCGCGACGTGGCCGACCGCTACATGCGGGAGCATCCCGGACGGACGGTCTTCGTGGCCGGTTCTATCGGCCCGACCAACAAGACGGCCTCGATGAGCCAGGACGTCAACAATCCCGCTTACCGCGACGTTACTTATCCGGACCTGTACCGCGCCTACCGCGAACAGGTGGAGGCCCTGACGGACGGAGGCGTGGATATTATCCAGTTCGAAACAGCATTCGACACGCTGAACGTCAAGGCCGGACTGGAAGCGGCCATGCAGGTCATGCACGACCGGGGACGCGAACTGCCCGTCATGCTTTCGCTGACGCTGGCCGGCAAAAGCGGACGTTCCTTTTCCGGGCAGACGCTGGCGGCCTTTCTCACTTCCGTGCAGCATGTTCCCCTGGCCTGCGTCGGGCTGAACTGTTCCTTCGGCGCAGCCGACATGCTGCCGCATCTGCGGGAACTCTCCGCCATGGCATCCTGTCCCGTCAGCGCCTATCCCAACGCCGGACTGCCGAATGCTTTCGGCGAATACGACGAAACGCCCGAAACCATGGAATCGCACATCCGTCCCTTTATCGAAGAAGGGCTGGTCAACATCATCGGTGGCTGCTGCGGAACAACGCCGGCACATATTGCCCGGTTTCCCGCACTGGTAAAGGACGCTCAGCCCCGCCGCCCGGCCCCGCAAACGGAGACGCTGTGGCTCTCCGGACTGGAACGGCTCGAAGTGAAGCCGGAAAATAACTTTGTCAATATCGGCGAACGCTGCAACGTGGCCGGTTCGCGCAAGTTCCTGCGGCTGATAAAAGAAGGCAGTTATGAAAAAGCGCTGAGCATTGCCCGCAAACAGGTGGAGGACGGCGCACAGGTGATCGACATTAACATGGACGACGGTCTGCTGGATGCCGCCAAGGAAATGACCATGTTTCTGAATCTGATCGCCTCGGATCCGGACATTGCCCGCGTGCCGGTGATGATTGATTCTTCGAAGTGGGAGGTCATCGAACAGGCGCTGTATTGCGTGCAGGGCAAAAGCATCGTCAATTCCATCAGTCTCAAGGAGGGCGAAGACATTTTTCTGGCACACGCCGCACGGGTGCGTCAACTGGGTGCGGCTGTCGTCGTGATGGCCTTCGACGAAGAAGGGCAGGCGGATACGTATGAACGAAAAATCGCCGTCTGCGAACGCGCCTACCGCCTGCTGACCGCGAAAGCCGGTTTTCCGCCGCAGGACATCATCTTTGACCCCAACGTACTGGCAATTGCCACCGGCATATCCGAACACAACGGCTACGGACTGGACTTTATCCGCGCTACGGGGTGGATAAAGCGCCACCTGCCGGGTGCAAAAGTCAGCGGCGGCGTCAGCAACCTGTCCTTTTCGTTCCGGGGAAACAATTACGTACGCGAAACCATGCACGCCGTCTTTCTCTATCACGCCATCCGCGAGGGCATGGACATGGGCATCGTCAACCCCTCTACCGCCATCCTTTACGAAGACATTGAACCGCCGTTCCGCACACTGCTCGAAGACGTTATTCTGGCGCGCCGTCCGGAAGCGGCGGAGGAGTTGATTGTCCGTGCGCAGGAACAGCTGCCGCAGGAAACCGGCAAAGCGGAAAGTGCGCCGGACGCCTGGCGCAGTCTTCCGCCGGACGAAAGGCTGGAATATGCCCTGATGAAAGGCATCAGCGACTGTCTGGAGACGGATTTGGAGGAAGCCCTGCAAATTCACGGCGGCAGGGCGGTCGAACTGATCGATGGGCCGCTGATGAGCGGAATGAACCGGGTGGGCGAGCTGTTTGGCGCCGGCAAGATGTTTCTGCCGCAGGTGGTCAAAACCGCCCGGACGATGAAAAAAGCTGTTACCATTCTGCAACCGGCCATTGAAGCAGGCCGATCGGCTACGGGGACGACGTCCGGCGCCGGAAAGGTCGTCTTTGCCACTGTCAAGGGCGACGTGCACGTCATCGGGAAAAATATCGTTTCCATCGTTTTAAAGTGTAACAACTACGAAATTATCGACCTGGGCGTAATGGTACCGGCCGAACGCATTCTCGAAGCTGTTCTGCGCGAAAAGTCCGACCTGCTCTGTCTCTCCGGCCTAATTACCCCCTCGCTCGAAGAAATGATTCACGTAACGGACACCATGCGGAAAGCCGGACAGCGCGTCCCCATACTGATTGGCGGGGCAACTACCTCTAAACTTCACACAGCGCTCAGGATAGCGCCGCATTATGACCATCCGGTAATTCACGTCACCGACGCCTCGCAAAGTCCGCTGGTCGCCGCCCGGCTGCTAAACCCGGCCACGCGCGATGCCTACGTCCGCGAACTGAACGAAGAATACGAACGTCTGCGCCGCATGGCCGCCATGGAAGAAAAAACAGTCACGCACGCACTGCTCTCCCTTGCGGAAGCGCGCGCCCGCCGTCCGGTTACCGACTGGACGGCCTGCGTCCCCGTCGCGCCCCGACACAAAGG
>JAISWC010000108.1 GCA_031271245.1 Tannerella sp.
CAAAGAAACGCTCTCAAAGACCATGCTTATTACACCCAAACACAAGTCTATTGCGGTGCTTTTTGACCAAAATTTTTGGAAAATGACGTAGGGTGTCGCATTGTCAAAGTCAGGAAAAAGATATGGTTTATGTATGACAAAACGCTTGCCCTTGAAACGCTGCAATGAGTGCAGTACAGGTAATAAAAAAGAAGGCCGGACAACACTTTTGTACGGCCTCCATTCATTGAATCACTTAAAAGCTCACAGCGTATCTATAGTAACCTTTTCCAGTTTGCCGGTGAAGGTGAACGGCGATTCGTAGGCCGTGGACACGGGCGTTCCGAAATTGCGTCCCGCCTGGATGACAATCCAGGGCAATGGATTCAGAATCGGCAACTGCGCCCCAAGTTCTCTGGTGACTGCCTTTTCGCCGTTGACGGAGAGGGTTACGGTTTTGTTTTTCCGTATCTCCTTCTCGTCGCCCGTCGAGGATACTTCGGCCCGTAAGATGACTCGCCCGGACGGAACGGCTTTGGCGGACTGTACTTCAATCTGCTTTCCGGCGGTGTTGTACACGAAGGTCAGCCGTTTGTTCTTCACATAGAAACTGATTCCCGCCGAGGCGTCTCCGAGCGATAGCAGTACGCCTTCGGCGCCGGCACGGGGTATTTCGGCTTCGGCCGTGATCGCATACGAGGTGTTTACAAACTGGAATCCCAGTACTTCGGCATACGAACGGTCTCCGAGATAAAGTTCCAGATGTTTCCGGCCGTCAAAGATGAACTGATGCGTGTTTACCCACTGGTCTTTCAGCGGGAAGACGTTGTATTTCCACGCTTCGGCCTCGAACAGTTCGGCCAGTTCCCGCACCTTCTCCGGATAACGGTCGGCCAGGTCGTTGATCTCGTTGAAATCTTCCCGCAGGTTGTACAGATGATATTTTGCCTCATCGGTTCCTCTTGAGCGGTACCCGTACCGGTTGTTGGGGAAGGAGGCTTTCCAGCCGTCCTTGTAGATGGCGTAGGAGCCGGTCATTTCGTGATACTGCACGCTGTGGCGTTCGGGCAGGTTTTTGTTTTCGGGTGCAATGCTGTATGCCAGGCTGACGCCTTCGACCGGTTCCTGCGGATAGCCGTTGATGACGGTGGGTATCCTCGCTCCGACGAGTTCGACCGTGGTCGGGAGAATGTCGCTGATGTAGGAATACTGGTGACGGATGCCGCCCTGCTCTTTGATTTTCTTCGGATAGAAAAGAACCAGTGGGTTGTGCGTCCCGCCTTCGTAGTCGGGGTATCCCTTGTAGAAGCGGAACGGGGTGTTGGTGGCGGCGGCCCATCCTTCGGGATAGTGGGCAAAGGAATATTCCGACCCCAGCAAATCCAGCTGTTTCACTTCAGCGGCCACGACCTGTTCGCGGGGGGTCTCAAAGTCGTGCGACAGGAAGCGTCCCCCTTCCCGTCCGGAACCTTCCGCGCCGTTGTCGCCGATGGCAAGCACGATCAGCGTGTTGTCCAGCTGCCCGATCTGCTCGATGAAGTCAACGATCCGTCCGACTTCGTAGTCGGTCTGGGCGGCAAATGCGGCATATACTTCCATCTGGCGGGCAAAGACTTTCTTTTCGTCGGCAGACAGTTCGTCCCACGGTTTGACGCCGGGATTCTGCGGCGCCAGTTGCGTGCCGGCCGGAACAACGCCCAGTTCAATCTGGTTTTTCAGTACGATTTCGCGATATTTGTCCCATCCGAAATCGAACTTTCCTTTGTATTTGTCGATCCACTCCTTCGACGCCTGGTGAGGACAATGGGTAGCCCCCGGCGCGAAATAGAGGAAGAAAGGCTTGTCGGGAGCGGCCGTTTTCTGGTCGGCGATAAAGCGAATGGCTTCGTTGGCGAAAAGTTCCGTGGCGATGCGTCCCTGCGGGTCGTCCGGTTCGCGCTGGGTATCACGGTAGAGCGTCGGGTGCCACGAATCGTCCATCCCCGAATTGGGGATATAGCCGAAATAGTGGTCGAAGCCGCGACCGGTAGGCCAGCGGTTGAACGGCCCTGCCTGCGACGTGGTGGCCGGATGCGTGAGGTGATACTTGCCGACGGCAAACGTGTT
The DNA here is from genome assembly GCA_031271245.1 of Tannerella sp. Taxonomy (GTDB): domain Bacteria; phylum Bacteroidota; class Bacteroidia; order Bacteroidales; family Tannerellaceae; genus Tannerella. Next base: position 2,086 of record JAISWC010000108.1, read on the forward strand.
GTAGCCGTTTTCGCGAAGAATCTCGGCGATGGTGGCTTTCTCGAACGGGAGGTATCCGTCGTAGCCCGGCGTCTGGTACGACCATTCCGAGAAGAACCCGAAATGTACCGAATGGGGATTGCGTCCCGTGAGCAGCGCGGCGCGGGTCGGGGCGCTGAAGGCGGTACTGTGGAAATTGGTGTAGCGCAGTCCCTGACTCGCCAGGCGGTCGAAGTTCGGCGTTTCGATCAGTCCGCCGAACGCCGAAACGGCGCCGTAGCCGATGTCGTCGATCAGCACCCAGACCACATTGGGCGCTCCTTCGGGCGCTTGAGGATTACGTACCGGGAAAGCTTCCTGCGTATCAGTCGGGGTCTTTCCTATTTTCCCGTCGAATACGGGAGTGGGGCTGTGCTGTGCCATAGCCGTACCGCCAAACAGCAGTGCGGACGACAGCAGCCCGATGTTTTTGTTACTTATCTGTTTCATATTACCTGTTATTTATTTGATTACTTGATTACTTATTCAATAAAACCGTCGATTTGACCGGCTTTGCTTTTTACGCCTTTTTCTTCGGCTTCGCGGATGGCCGTGCGGCGCTGCTCCTGCAACTCCCGCAGCTGACTGTTGCCGTACATGACCAAAACGGGCGGCGTTTCGCCGAAATCATCCCTGTACTGCGCCAGTGCGTCTGCCAGTTCGCGGGCTTTCTCCGGATGCGTTTTGTAGAGATTTCTTGTTTCTCCCGCATCATCTTTCAAATTAAAGAGCAGCGTGTCGTGTGCCGCTGTGGAAGCACGCCAGAAGTTTCCGTTGATCTGCTCCTGCGGCAGGGTGAGTTTCCAGTCGCCCACGCGGATGCCGCTCACGTCTTTGTTGTTCCGGAAATAGGCGTACCGGTCGCTTGCGCGGTTACCTCCGTTCAGGAGCAGTTCCGTGAGGTCATACCCGTCCAGCCTGACCGTGTCCGGGATGTCGGCGCCGGCCAGCCGGGCAATGGTCGGATACCAGTCGAGTGTCGAAGCCACATCGTTCCTCACGGCGGGCGCGATCCGGCCTTTCCAGTAAGCAATGGCCGGCACACGCAGTCCACCTTCGTACGTCGTGCCCTTGCCCTCGCGCAGGGGAAACGCTTCGCCGCCCAGCGGGCCTTCCTGCAGCCAGGGGCCGTTGTCGCTGCTGAAAATGATCAGTGTATTCTCCAGTACGCCCTTCGCTTCGAGCGCACGGACAAGTTGCCCGATGCTCCAGTCTATTTCAAGCACGGCGTCGCCATAGATGCCGTGTCCCGATTTCCCTTCAAATTCTTTGGAACGGAATACCGGCACGTGCATCATGTTGTGCGCCAGGTAGAGGAAAAAGGGCTTGTCGTCGCGCTGGCGGGCGATGAAATCGACGGCTTCCTGCGTGTAGCGTTTGGTCAGTTGCGTCTGGTCGATGTGAAATTCCTCCACTTCGTTTCCGCGCAGGAAGACCTGAGCCGACATGTCGTTGCTGTACGGGATGCCGAAATATTCGTCGAATCCGTTTTGCAGCGGCAGGTAGCGGTCGCGGTGTCCCAGATGCCACTTGCCCACGATGGCGGTAGCGTATCCCGCCGACCGGAGGAGTTCGGAGAGCAGGAGTTCTTCCTGCGGAATGCCGGTGTAGCTGTCGGGGAAAAACACGCCCTGGATCCCCTGCCGCGCCGGATAGCGCCCGGTGAGGAGCGCCGCCCGCGAGGGACTGGAGATGTGCGAGGCCGAATAGAGGTCGGTAAACCGTATCCCCTCGGCGGCCAGCCGGTCGATGTTGGGTGTCGACCATTTCTGCTGCCCGTAGCTGCTGATGTCGGTGTATCCCATGTCATCGTTGTAGATAATCACTACGTTCGGTCGCGGCGCGGCGTCCTCGCCTTTGGCAGTGGAGGAGTCCGGCGACACGCACCCGGAGATCGCCAGCTGATACGGCAATCCCACTAAAATCAGTTCTTTCAGATGTTTCATTTTGCTGTAATATAATTTATGTATCGTTATCACGTAAATAGGGTCTGTCTGCAAAAATATCCGATCGGTTTCCTGTGTAAAAACTGTGTCTTCTCCGTGCGATTATGCACGGAGAGACACAGTAGCACAAACTACCTAACTTAAAAACCAAAACAACATTTCAAATCAAAAATAATCTATTGAAAGAGACAAACACACGATTCACTGTTTTTTCGTCCCAAATGTTCCGGGAGAGGGAAAAAACACGTTTTTTGCTGTCCCGACCGAGTCGGGAAAGGAAAAAATACGTTTTTTGCTCTCTCGACCGAGTCGGGAAGAGAAAAAACACGTTTTTTGCTCTCTCGACCGAGTCGGGAAGGAAAAAAACACGTTTTTTGCTCTCTCGACTGAGTCGGGAAGAGAAAAAACACGTTTTTTGCTGTCCCGACCGAGTCGGGAAGGAAAAAAACACGTTTTTTGCTCTCTCGACCGAGTCGGGAAGGAAAAAAATACGTTTTTTCCCGACTATCCCGTTTTCAGTACCCTTCATTTTGCTTCAGATTGGGATTTGCATCCAGTTCGGCGAGCGGAATGGGGAAGAGTACATGATGCGGTTTGGCCGCCGTTTTACCCCTTGCCTGTGCGCCGGAGACAAACGTTCCCTGCCGGATCCGGTCTGTCCGGCTTTTCTGCTCGAAATAAAATTCCCATCCCCGCTCCTTAAATATATGGTCGCGCAGGGATTCCTTCGTAAATCCGGACAGTTGCAGCGGCGACACACCCGCCCTTTCACGCACGGCGTTGATCAGTTCGACAGATGCCTCCGTGGGGCCGTTCAGTTCGTTCAGCGCTTCGGCGCGCGCCAGCAGGATGTCGGCGTAACGCAGTACGGGGACATCATTGCCGTAGGAAGCGCCCATGGCGTCCTTGTCAAACTCGTATTTCCCGGACAGGGATCGGTCGTTGCCCAGCAGTTGCACGAACTGCCCGGCCGTACTGGTGTAGGACGTTACGATCAAATCCTTGCGGGTATCCGCGGCGTCGAACGAGTTCACAAAATCGTCGAAGAGGTATACCCTGGACGCATAAATGGTTTGATTCGGAAGATGCGGGTAATCGGTCGGGAAAGTATTGGCCACGAAAGGGACTCCGGCCTGCGGATTGGCCTGTATGACCCAGATCAGTTCGTCGTTGCCTTCGTTGTCGACAGCGAATACGGCCTCATAGTCCGGAATCAGCTGGTACCGGTTCAGTGCGATTACGGCCTGTGCCGTTTCCGCACTTTTCTGCCACTGCCGGGTGTTCAGATATAGCTTGGCCAGTATGCCCAGCGCCGCGCCTTTGGTAGCCCGTCCGTAAGTATCCTGCCGGACGGGTAAATCGGCTGCCGCTTCGCTCAAGTCTTTTTCGATGAAACGGACGGTTTCTTCCTCCGAAGCGCGTTCGAGGTACAGGTCGTCGCCGGACGAAGAAGCATACAGCGGCAGGGCGCCGAACCAGTCATAGAGTATGGAGTAACTGTATCCCCGGATGAATTTGGCTTCGGCGATCAACTGTTCTTCGCCGTTCTCCTTCGACGTGTTGTCGAGCACGATATTGGCGTCCCGGATGGCGGCATAGAGGACGTTCCATATCTCGCTGAAGTAGCCATGACTGCTTACCCAGGTGAAATTGCTCAACGGGGTGAAAAGACTTTCGATTGCGCCAAACTCGTTCCACGTTTCGCCGGAAGTCATCGACGTGCCGTAGAAATAGGCATAACTTGCCCTTAACTGTGAATTGCCGTAGGCGGAATACAGGATGGACAGTTTGGCTTCTTCCGAGTTCAGATACGTTTCCGTGGTCAGTTCGGAATATACGGTTTCGTCCAGCAGGCCCTCGCAGGCATAGAGCGGAAACAGAAACAGAATCGCGATGTATTTCTTATAGGATTTCATATTGTATATAATGAGTTGTTGTTAAAATGAGATGTTAAATCCGAGCGACCATGTCCGCGCCAGCGGATAGGTGTTTAAATCCACACGGGCGCTGCTGTTGCCGAAGGTATTGGCTTCGGGGTCGTAGCCGATGTAGTCGGAGAGCGTGAAAATATTCTGCCCGCTGACGTACACGTTCGCGCTGCTGACGTATTTTTTGCTTCTCAGCGGAATGTTGTATGCGAGCTGTGCATACTTGAGGCGCAGGAACGAAGCATCCTGCACGGCCAG
>JAISWC010000148.1 GCA_031271245.1 Tannerella sp.
GTGTATGCGCTGCCGCCGGTTTTTCGTCTCTGACGGAATCGTCTCCTTCCGGATATTCGGGCAGGGAAACGTTTTCCGTACTGCCGGACGACTGCTGTTGCTTCAACTTGCCGATCAGAAGCTGTACGTTCCTGTCTTTGCGAATTTTTTTGATGGCTGTCCGCGCCGCCGACTGCTGCGATTCCTTCTTGGTATATCCAACACCTGTTCCCAGGGGCGTGTCCAGCAGCAATACACGGCTTTGGAAAAGCGGACTCCCGTTCTGGTCGGCAAAGGTTTCTATCAGTTCGAAAGAAATTTTCAGCTTGTTCTTCTGACTCCACTCAATCAGGTTTGACTTGAAATTAAATTCCTTGTGAGCGATTTTGTCTAACGGGATGTATTTTTCAATGATTTGCTCCCTGACAAAATTACAGCATTTCCGATAGCCCTGATCCAGGTATATCGCTCCGATCAGCGCCTCAAAGGCATTCCCGTAAATATAACTGTTATGGGAACTGAGTCGGGTGGAAGAAATAATCATTCTGTCCAGTCCCATTTCATGCGCGATGCGGTTCAGGCTGTCGCGCTGAACAATCTTCGAACGGGTATTTGTCAGGAAACCTTCCTTCCGGTTCGGGTATTTCTTGTAGATAATATCGGCCACCACGGCATTCAGCACCGCATCTCCCAGAAATTCCAGCCGTTCGTTATTTTTCCACAGTCCGCCTTCGGCCTCGACATAAGTGGAACGATGCGTGAAAGCTTGTCTGTATAGTCGAATGTTTTCGGGATAAAATCCCAACATGCGGTGAAGAGACCCGTAAGGCTCTCTGTTTCGCAGAAAGAGTCTTCTTATATATAGATAGAGTCTGCGCACACTATTTTTCAAATTTCCTCACAATCACACTGGCATTGTGACCGCCGAAGCCGAACGTATTGGACAGGGCGGCTCTGACTTCCCTTTTCTGCGCCGTGTTGAATGTAAAATTCAACCTGTAGTCAATCTCTTTATCCTCGTCGCCGTCGGCATGATTGATGGTCGGCGGGACAATATCATTTTTTACGGCCAGAATCGAAGCCGCGGCTTCCACCGCGCCGGCAGCGCCCAGCAGGTGACCGGTCATTGATTTGGTCGCACTGATGTTCAGGCGATAGGCATGTTCGCCAAAAACGTCCAGGATGGCCCTGACTTCGGAAATGTCGCCTACCGGCGTTGACGTTCCGTGTACATTGACGTAATCAATTTCATCGGGTTTCATTCCGGCATCTTCCAGGGCATTCAGCATAACCAGTTTTGCGCCCAGTCCGTCGGGATGGCTGGCCGTCAGGTGATAGGCATCGGCCGAAAGACCCGTGCCCGTTACCTCGGCATAGATTTTGGCGCCGCGTGCCAGTGCATGTTCCAGTTCTTCCAAAACCAGACAGGCGCCGCCTTCGCCCATCACAAAGCCGTCGCGACTGGCGCTGAACGGCCGTGAGGCTGTTTCCGGCGAGTCGTTACGGGTCGAGAGCGCGTTCATCGCATTGAACCCGCCGACGCCGACAATGGCGATGGTCGCTTCGGCGCCGCCGGCCAGAATCACGTCGGCTTTTCCCAGACGGATGTAGTTAAAGGCGTCGGAGATGGCATTCGTTGAAGACGCACACGCGGATACCGTGGCAAAGTTCGGCCCCCGAAAGCCATATTTCATGGAAATATGTCCGGCGGCAATGTCGGCAATGATTTTTGGGATAAAAAACGGATTGAACTTTGGCCCCACGTCCGCGTTGTAGTTTCTGACTTCGTCCTCGAACGAATGGATGCCTCCGATACCGGCGGCAAAGATGACGCCGATGCGGTCTTTGTTCTCCTTTTCCAAATCCATTCCGGCATCGGCTACGGCCTCGTCGGCCGCAACCAAGGCGAAATGGGCATACCGGTCACACTTGCGTGCTTCCTTCCGGTCCATGTACTGCAACGGGTCGAACCCCTTTACTTCACAGGCAAACCGGGTCTTGAACTTAGTGGCATCAAACTGAGTAATAGGCCCTGCGCCGCTTACTCCCCGGACAAGCCCATCCCATGTTTCCGGCATGGTGTTGCCCAAAGGCGTAATTGCCCCAAGACCCGTTACTACTGCTCTTTTTAATTCCATAACCCCGCAAGATGATTATTTCACTGCGTTTGCTTCGATATAGGCAATCGCGTCTCCGACCGATGAAATCTTTTCAGCTTGGTCGTCCGGAATCGAGATTCCAAATTCTTTTTCAAACTCCATAATTAGCTCTACGGTGTCAAGCGAATCCGCTCCCAAATCATTCGTAAAGCTCGCTTCATTAGTCACTTCCGACTCTTCAACACTCAGTTTGTCAACGATGATCGCTTTTACTCTGGATGCAATTTCAGACATAAATTCCAATTTTTTAGATTAATAATAAGATTATAAGTTGCGTATATGTTTTAATTTTGCAGTGCAAAGGAAAGTATTTTTTGTGGGACAACATCCATTTTCTTGGTGAAAAATGTGGAAAAGCGCGCATTTTATATTTCATTGTGCAACAAACTAAATAAGAATGTATGAAAAAAGTAGCGATTTTTGCCTCCGGTTCAGGCACAAATGCAGAAAATATCGCAAGATATTTTTCTGAGAACCAACAAATAGAAGTGTCACTGCTCGTCTCAAACCATCTGGGGGCGGGCGTACACGGGCGGATGAGCCGTTTGGGCATCCCGTCCATCACTTTTTCGAAACAGGCGTTCGTCGAAGGGCGTCCTGTCCTGGAAAAACTGAAGGAACATGCGGTCGACTGGATTGTGCTGGCCGGTTTCATGAACTTGATTCCGGCGGATATACTGAATGCCTATCCCGGCCGGATCGTCAATATCCATCCGGCCCTGCTGCCCAAATACGGCGGAAAGGGGATGTACGGGATGCATGTGCATGAAGCCGTGGTGGCCGCCGGCGAAAAGGAATCCGGCATCACCGTACATTATGTCAACGAACGGTATGACGAAGGGCAGGTGATTTTTCAGGCATCGTGTTCCGTCCTGCCGACCGACACGCCGGAAGACGTGGCGGTGAAAGTTCATGCACTGGAATACGAACATTATCCGCGCGTGATAGCCTCTTTACTGACGGGCGAGTATGCGGATTCATTCAGCCGCCTCTGCGTGTCCGTCTTTGAACGGGCTACGGGGGATTACCACGTGACGGACAACGTGGACGCATCCGTCCGGAATCCTTTTGAGGCGGGAACGATTGAGTCGCAACTCTATCTGAAGAACTGGATCGACGCGGTACAGTGGCATTTGGAAGACCTGATCCGCGATCCGCAAATCAAACCGGAAAACGTCGTCGCGCTCAAGCGCCGAATCGACCGGTCGAATCAGGAACGCACGGATTTGGTGGAACAGATTGACGGTTATTTCCTGGAAACGTACAAAGAAACGTCCGCCGGTCCGGATGCCACCATCAACACGGAAAGTCCGGCGTGGGCAGTCGACCGGCTCTCCATTCTCGTCCTGAAAATCCATCACATGCGGCAGGAAGTGCATCGCCCGGATAGCAGCGACGCTCATCGCGCGGCCTGTCAGTGGAAACTGTCGGTGCTGCTCGAACAGAAACAGGACTTGTCCGCTGCGCTGGATCAGCTGCTGGAAGACATCGGAAAGGGGAGAAAATACATGAAAGTGTACCGTCAAATGAAAATGTATAATGACCCTTCGCTGAATCCGGTGTTGTACGGTCACAAAAAATGATGTACCTTTACCCGCGTAAAAAAACGCTACATGGCAGAAGTTCTCATCATACGACTTTCGGCAATCGGGGATGTGGCGATGACTATCCCCGTTATCTATTCCGCCGCCAGAGCGAATCCGTCCGATTCGTTCACCATACTTACGCAAACGTTTTTGCTTCCCATCTTTATCAACCGGCCGAAGAACGTGAAGCTGATCGGCATCCATACGAAGAGTTCGGAAAAGTCGCTAAGAGGCTTTTTGCGGTTTGCCTCAGCGCTTGTCCGGTACAGGTACGACGTTGTGCTGGACCTGCATTGCGTGATTCGCACCTGGATCATTGACTGGATGTTTCGCCTGAGAGGACGGCACGTCTTCATGCTGGACAAGATGCGGAAAGAAAAAAGACGGCTTGTCCGCAGGCCGCCCAAAGACATCCAGCCGCTGCCGGACATGACGACACGCTATGCGGACGTCTTTCATGCAGCCGGCATTTATTTCGACAAAAAGTTCGTGTCGCTCTACGATGAACATCCCCTGAACCTGTCGACCGTAAGGGAAATCGCGGGCGAGAAAACCGGCCGGTGGGTCGGTATCGCGCCTTTCGCCCGGTATCGCGGGAAAATCTATCCGCTGGAGCAAATGAAAAAAGTGCTGGAAAGGTTATCCCATGAAGAGGGAATTTCCATTTTCCTGTTCGGGGCGAAAGGCGAAGAAGAACGGATGCTCGGCGAGTGGGCGTCGCACTGCGGAAATACCCGCAGCGTGGCAGGGCGCTATTCGCTGGATCAGGAACTGGCCCTGATCAGTCAGCTGGATGTGTTGATCTGCATGGATTCGGCCAACATGCACTTTGCCTCGCTGGTCGGGACGAAGGTGATTTCCATCTGGGGCGCAACACACCCCCATGCCGGATTCTACGGATACCGCCAGCTGCCCGAACTGGCCATACAGACAGCCCTGCCCTGCCGTCCGTGTTCGATCTTCGGGAAGAAACGCTGCTATCGGGGCGACTGGGCGTGCATGAACGGGATTATTCCGCAGCAAATAATTGACAAAGTGAAAGATTGCTTGAAACCGTTATGAAAGTAGTGATAAACCCCAAATACGATTATTTGCGCGGCTGGATAGAGAAGATGCCCTGTTTTTTTGAAAAAGAAGGCGAAGTCATACACAACAAAAGAAATGTCATCAAAGTTTTTCGTCTTGACGACGGAACCGAACTTAATGTGAAACGATACAGAAAGCCCCATTTGTTCAATCGTATTGTTTACTCCTTTTTCAGAAAATCCAAAGCATACAGAGCGTATCACAACGCACTGCGTATTTCCGAAAAGGGGTTTGCCACGGCTGAGTCCGTAGCATACATGGAAATGAACGGCGGCGGATTGCTTTTCCGGAGTTACTATATAAGTTTGCAGTGCCGCAATGTACGGGAAATACGCGAATACTATTCCGGACCTCTTGCGGGGAACGAACCCCTGATGGACGCATTTGCACGTTACAGCGCCTCCCTGCATGATGCCGGAATTTATCATCTGGACTATTCTCCGGGCAACATACTGATCCATGAAGATACGGAGGGAAAATATACGTTCATTTTAATTGATGCCAACAGAATGAAGTTTATGCCGGTCGGTACGAAAAAGGGCTGCCGAAATTTTGCCCGCCTTTTTGGCTGTGACGACATATACGAACGTATTGGCACGGAATATTCCCGGTCAAGAAAAAAACCGTTCGCCGGGGAAAAGGCTGTCCGGTTAATGGTGAAATATAAAAACAGATTTCTGCAAAAAAAGAAATGTCAGAAAAGGACGAAAAAGTTTTTACTCCCGTAAATCCCTGTCCATATCTTCCATTCTCCAAACCGGCTTTCCCGTCGGAGACATTTCAAATTGTCGCACCCGTTCGGACGGGGATTGCCTGAAAGGACGTTTCCGTTTAGACGGAAAGCCATGCGACCATTTGAAATACACCCATTTTTTGGTGATTTCCACAAAATACATACCTTTGTGCCATTTGTGAGAAAAATGCAAAGAAAGATGAACAGAGGATACTTTTATACACCGGAAACAACATCCGGAGACAGAGACCTAAAGATTTGGGGAATGCCGGCAGCAACAACCACCCATCATCCCTGCGACTGCGAGGAACGGAGCAGAAAGCAATCCGAACCGGACTGCTTCGCACCTCACAGGGATGGTCGGCAAGCGTTCGTTTTTCCGACGAAAACGATGGGAGAAAAAATTTCAGTCGTAATCCACACTTATAATTCGGAAAAGTTTCTCTGCCGTGTACTGTCATCTGTAAAAAACTTTGATGAGATCATCATTTGCGACATGCACAGTACGGATCGTACGCGAGAGATTGCGCAAAAATACAATTGCAGAATTATTTATCATGAAAAGAGTGAAATCCCCGAACCTGCAAGGAATTTTGCAATTCAATCGGCTTCGAACGAGTGGGTTTTGGTCGTAGATTCGGACGAAATCATCCCGGAAGCATTACAACATTACCTTTATGACCGGATAAAAGAAAAAACCGATTTACAGGGTATATGGCTGACACGTAAAAATTACACATTCGGCCATTTCCTCCATGGTGAATATCCGGATCATATCCTGCGTTTTTTCAGGAAAGAGAATGCCTGGTGGCCTCCGTATGTGCATACACTGCCGGTCGTTAAGGGACGGGTAGAATATATTCCGAAACGCAAAAAAGAACTCGCCATTATACATTTAGTCAACAATTCCATGACCGAAAAGCTCCGGAAGATAAACATATACAGCGACAATGAGGTCTTGAAGCGAGCCGGAAAAAGATTCCCCGTCTGGAAAATATTCACGGCGTCATTCTTCCGTTTTTTTAGATCATATATCCTTAAAGGCGGCTTCCGTGACGGAAAAGTGGGAATCGTTATTGCAGGAATGGATGCATTTTACAAATTTGTCTCTATCGCCAAAATCTGGGAAAGCAGAGTTCGCAATGAAGATATGGATAAAGATTTGCTTGGATAAGATTCATAAATAAACCTTTCTGTCAGATGATTTTCGTTGCCGGTTATGGTCAGATGTGCAATAATATGCTTCAGTTCGGGCATTTATATGCCTGGGGAAAAGAACATGGCGTGCGAGTAATTGCCCTGCGCTTCTGCTATAAATATTCCTTTTTCAAAATAAACACGCAGAAAGGATACCATTGGTTCACCTATATAGGGGCGAAATACGGCGCCCGATGGGGAATAATCCGCACACTTGAGTTCGACGATGCAGCGCAACGCCTCCCTGCCAAACTGCAGATGCTGCGCAACAGCCGGTTTATCGTAACAAGCGGATGGTACTTGCGCGATTACGAGGCTTTTATCCGAAAAAAGGGAGAACTGCGGGAACTGTTCTCATTTAAGCCATCCCTCGTCCGGCGCGTAAATGCGATTTTACCCGCCGCTCATCCAGAGGAGATCCGGCTGGGCGTACATATCCGAAGAGGAGATTATGCCCGTTGGCAGGAAGGGCGGTATTTCTTTTCGGACGAAACCTATATCGACCTCATCCGCTCTTTTACCGGGAACCTGCAAGCCAAGCGCCTGCAAATCCTTATTGCAACCAACGATCCATTGCTATCACTCGACACCTATCGCCGGGCACTGGGTGAAGCCGTATACAAACTGTCCGGAAATGCGGGAGAAGACCTGTACGCCTTGTCCACCTGCCATTACCTCATGGGACCGCCCAGCACTTTTTCGTTGATGGCATCTTTCTATCACGATACCCCTTTATATTGGATATCCGGCAAAGAGCAATCGGTAGCAATTCGTTCGTTCCGGTCGTTCGACTATTTGTTTCGGCATATTATCTGACTTCACGAAGATGCTTTTTGGGCAACACAAGTACCTGAATTTCATTATCCGGAAGTCCGGGAAGCCTTGCGTTTTTCGTTCGACAAGTATCCGGCATACTGCTCCATCTGAATGAAAAACAGTTGCCATTCGGTTGCCATGCATGGTACAAACGAAAGATGAAACATTTCTGGCGCCCGATTATCCGGTTTTAAGCATTGAATCCTTCCAGATTTGAGTTCGTCATATTTTCCCGATTCCGGAATTATTTTTGTTCTGAAAATTTGGAGTTGTCGAATATATCTATTATTTTTGCGACATTCATTTGAAGTAGCTGTATGAATTTGACATTAGCAGAACTGGCAGGCATTTTGGTCGCATTCGTGACGATCGTAGCATCCATTTTGGGAGGAATCTGGTTTATCTTCCAAAAGGCGGGTGGTTTGGGCGCTATGCATCAGAAACTGGATGTTTTAGTGGAGGGTATGGCGAAATTGGAAAATCGTATTGACGCCTTTAGGACTGAGTTGAAGGGAGACATTAATGCCGTCAGAACCGATTTGAAGGGAGATATTGACACTCTCAGGACTGAGTTGAAGGGAGATATTAATGCTGTCAGGATTGAGTTGAAAGAAGAGATTAGTGTCGATAGAATAGATGCGAGGAATCAAAAGACGGATTTGGAAAATCAAATTAACTCCCTCCATACGAATCTGGAAAAACAAATTAATGCCGTCAGAACCGATTTGAAGGGAGATATTAATGCCGTCAGAACCGATTTAAAGAGAGATATTGACGCTGTCAGAACCGATTTGAAGGAAGATATTGATGCCGTCAGAACCGATTTGAAAGGAGATATTGGCACATTCAGAACGGAGTCAAGGAATCAAAAATCGGATATGGATCGTCGAATGGATATGATGGACGACAGGATGAACCGGATAGAAGACCGCTTAAATAAAGTAGACAGCAAAATAGAAAGGCTGGAAGGCAAGATTGATACGGCGAAATCCGATATTGAACGCCGGATAGACCGTCTGGACGGTAAAATTGACGCCGTCAGATATGAACATCCCAAAATCCTGATGGCAAAATAGCCTCTTCTGTCCGGAAATAAACGCCCTGTTACGGTAAGTCGAAACGTATTCCCGATGCAGGGCTTACAAACAGCAATTCAGTTCATTCCGAAGTTTTTTGTACGCAATATTCATCTGTTTTTCAATCGTTTTTATTGAAATGTTATATTTCAGAGCAATGTTTTTCTGTTTTTCTCCCTTAAGCCTTTTTTCGATGAAAATCTGACGGCATTTGGGGGGCAAATTGTTTATGGCCTGATGGAGAAGTTTCTCCATATCCACATCTTTGGAGGTATTTTCCTCCTGTATTCTCGTATCGTATAACCTATCCAGTTCATCACTTCCGGAATAGTACACGTTGTTGGTACGTTTTTTCAGCCGGAGAAAATCAAGGCATTTGTTTTTCAACACCACGGTTACGTAACGAATATTGTCCGCATCAGTCTGTTCCGGACGGTTGACGCAGAATTTTGACCATATATGCATAAAGGTATCCTGAACAATGTCTTCCGCCTCAACTTCGTTACCGATGTAGGAACAGGCATATTTCACCAAACGTGTATAGTTATTGGTATAGGTCAATTCGAGTAATGTCTTCATATTTATACTGTTATTCACCGATAATTTTGACCAGTACTCTTTTTCGGCGTTTACCGTCAAATTCGCCGTAGAAGATTTGTTCCCACGGTCCGAAATCCAGCTGGCCGCCGGTGACGGCAACAACCACTTCACGTCCCATTACCGAACGTTTCAGGTGGGCGTCGGCATTGTCTTCATACGTGTTATGACGGTATCGGTCATACGGTTTTTCCGGTGCCAGTTTTTCAAGCCACACGTCGATGTCGTGATGCAAACCGCTTTCGTCGTCGTTGATGAACACACTTGCCGTGATGTGCATGGCATTGACCAGTACCAGTCCTTCCCTGATACCGCTTTCGGCCAGACAATCTCTGACTTCCGGCGTGATATTGATTAACTCGCGCCGTGAACGGGCATTAAACCACAATTCTTTTCGATAACTTTTCATCTTACATTCATTATTATGATTACAAGACAAAAGTAGTGCTTCCTTTCCGATAACAGAAATAATCCGTATTACATTTTTGCGAAAAAGACTTTTAATCCTTACTGTCAGCCGGTCAGTACGGAAGTCAGTTGCTCCACAAAGACTTTCTCTGCCGAACGAATCCATTCCTGAAAGGCGGAAGCCTGAAAGGTGCGTTTTTCTTCCATGCAGGCCAGTAATATGCTCAGGTCGAATTTCTTTCCGACGATTCCCCCGTGAATGGAAACGGCGTCTGCGGCATTGATTTCCTGTTCGATGTGTGCCGGAATCATCATCACTGGCTTGTCGAGGTATAACGCTTCGCAAACCGACTCGAACCCGGCTGTAGTAATGTATCCGCGACATCCGGCCATGTATTTCAGAAACGACTCGTCATCAATCGTATGCAGCGTCAATGTCTCATCCACCTCCCATACGGCCGGCACATCCTGCTTGTCCCAGAAGAAATGGAGCCTGACCTCCGGATGCTTTTTATGCCAGGCGCGTATCTCGTTTTCGTATCCCTGATTCAGCATGTATCCGAGGATATAATCCCCTGCAGAAGGGTTCAAATCAAGTACTTCATTTCTCAACAGAGGAGGCGCTACCACTACACGTTCCCGCGGATACGACTTCATCGGATAAAAGGACAGGGCAAGGATTTTTGTGGCGCCGATGCTGCACAGGAGGGCATGCAGGCGAAGCAACATCAGATGGTCGCCCCGGCCGATCGTATAATCGGGATGCCTCAACATGTACTGATGACCAATGTGGACAAAGGGTACGTCTATCCGGAAACGCAGTTGCGTAAAACCCGGCAGGATTTCGTAAAAATTGACGACAATATCCGGCGCCAGTTCCTTGATTCGTCTGTAAATCAATTCGATACTTTTCGCATAAGTCTTTAGCTTTTGAGGATTGGCATTATGCAGAAGCGTCTTTAGCAGGTCAATATGCTTCCGGTCTTTCCCGAAAATAAAGGAAGGCGCGTCATAGATCCGGATGGAGGTATTCATCTTCTCATGGAAGAAAGGGGGTAATTCCCTGGAATGACTTTTGCCCACCAGCGTTTCGACTACCTCGTGTCCATGGCGGCGCAAGATGTCAGCCAGTGAAATTGCCTGCGTGAGATGTCCCCGTCCCTCCCCCTGAACAATAAATAAAAATCGTATCTTCCTTTTCATACCTGTTTACGATCCGTGTTTTGTCATTTCGTCCACGGCTTCGGATTCCAAGTGTTCGCCAACCTTTTTGTCAAACGTGATTTTAAACGACCAGGCAAATTCACACGGCTTCGTTTTCGGGAATGACACCTTTAGACCTTCGTCGGCCTGCGTCCAGGCGACAGGCTCGTTTGAACCCAGCATCCGGACATTCAGTATTTTCGCGTCGGCAATGGCCTGTTTGTTCAGCGATTTGATGACCGTGCCGTTATCGTCCCAGTTCAGGACAATGGCGTAAAAATCATTTCCCTTTGTCGTAAAGCGGATGTCGGCAGCCGTATAAACCGTAGCCGTATTGTCGGTAAACGAGCCTTTGGTCGATTCCGCAACTCCCTCGCCGAATTTTTTCCAGCAGCGTGTGCCGTAGATCGCTTCGCCGTTTATGTCTAACCAGCGGCCGATGGCCAGCAGGACAGACGTCTGTTCCTCCGTGATGGAGCCGTCCGCCTTCGGACCGATGTTCAGCAGCAGGTTGCCGTTCTTGCTGACGATGTCTATCAGGTCGTGAACGATCTGTTCGGGCGTTTTGTTCTCTTCGCCTTCTATATACGCCCAGGACTTCTTGCCGACAGACGTGTCCGTCTGCCACGGGAATTTCATCATTTTGCCCGACTTGCCGCGCTCCATGTCCCACACCTGGACGTTGGTGGGATAACCCTGCTTCGTATTGACGACCACCTGATCGTTCCAGTCCAGGGCACAGTTGTAGTAATAGGCCATGAATTTGTTGAAATAAGGCATCAGCAGCGAGTCGTTGACCGTCCAGTCAAACCAGACCAGTCGGGGCTGGTATTTGTTAACCAGTTCGTACGTCCGCTCCAGCCATTCCCTTGCGATGTCGTCACGATAGGTGTGGTCCGGCAGCCGTCCGCCGTACAGTCGGAGAGTTGTGTCCTGCACGTCGGAAGGAAACTCCATGCCGCCGTTGTAGAACCATGCGTTTTCGGCGCGGTGAGTGGAAAGACCGAAGACGATTCCTTCCTTTTCAGCCGCCTCCTTCAGCAAGCCGACAATGTCTTTGCGCGGACCCATCCGGGCGGCATTCCATTCATTCAGATCACTGTCGTACATGGCAAATCCGTCGTGATGCTCGGCTACGGGAACCACATACCTGGCGCCGGCCGTCTTGAAGAGTTTCATCCATTCGCCGGCGTCAAACTTTTCTGCCGTGAACTCCGGAATGAAATCCTTGTATCCGAACTTCGTGTGCTCGCCGTAGGTGGCAAGATGATGCTCGTATTCCTTTGAACCTTTTCGGTACATGTTCCGCGAATACCATTCGTTGCCGAACGCCGGCACTGCATATACACCCCAATGGATGAATATGCCGAACTTGCCGTCCACGAACCATTGCGGGAACTGATAATTCCGCGCCATGTTTTCCCAGTCGGGCTGAAACACTTCCGTCCCCTGCGGAGAGGCTACGGAATCAATATTGATGGTGGATTTCGTCTCGCTCCGGCAGGAACTCAGCAACCCGACTATCGATACAATCAGGATAAAATAATTTCTCATATCTCTATACATTTGATGTTGAAATTTGGGCAAAGATAAGGGAAACTATTTCTTTATTTTGGTAATATCTCGACAAAACATAAAAGTATTTCGACATTGAAGCCGATCACACGTGTTTTTCCGGAAAAACGGTCACAATAGAAGGGTACGGGGCAATGTCGTCAAGTGAAGAACTTGATGACATTAGCACACGGAGACGGTATACGTCACCTGCCACAAGTCCCGCAGACATTTCGATACTTTGGTGCGGTCTTTGATGATTGTACAAGTCTATGATTCTGCCGACAAGGGAAACGGTTTTCCGCCACGAATCCGGCTTGCCGTCATAAATCCACTCGGTCTTCAGGATGCCGTTGACACGCCCGGCTACCGCATTTTCAAGCGGATCACCGCTTTCCGTCATGCTGATTCGGATGTTTCTGCGATGAAGCATGTGGACATGTAATACGCCGTTAATACCCGCTCCTTAAACTCTTGTTTTGAAAACCTTTCAGGACTGCACTAACCAAATTCTCCGGGAAGATTCACCAGATAAAGCTGTTGAGTAGCCCGTGTGAAGGCGGTGTAGAGCCAGCGGTAGAAATCTTCGCCCAGCATGTCGCGCGTGATGTATCCGATGTCGAGAAAGACGCTGCGCCACTGTCCGCCCTGCGCCTTGTGGCAGGTGACGGCATAGGCATACTTCACCTGTACGGCATTGTACCAGGGGTCGACCCTAACCTTTTTCAGTTTGCCGGCCCGGGTCTTTTCGTCGGTGTAGCTTTCCAGCACGCTGAAAAACAGCCTGTCGTTCATCTCTCCGGACAGGGCGGGCGTCTCGCTTTGCAGCGTATCCGTCAATATGCGCAGCTCGGCCTCCCGGTCGTCGTCCTGAAAACGAACCCATACGTCGCAGAAACGGAAATCATGCATCTCGTGCGTGTGGCGTACGCGCAGCACTTCCACGATTTCGCCGTTGGCAATAAAGTCCGTTTCCTGCGACAGCGGTTCCGTTCGGAAATAATTGTTTTTGACCACCATCAGCCGGTCGCCCGTGGAAATCTCCTCTTCCCGGTACAGAATCCGGCTCCGTATGCCATTATTGTACAGGTTGGCGCGTTTGTTCGAACGGCAGATAATCACCG
>JAISWC010000152.1 GCA_031271245.1 Tannerella sp.
AACACGGCGCTCTGCGTCGGGCCGAAAATCCGCTACGTCGCCGTAAAAACGTACAATCCGTACACGGGCGCACCCGTAACGCTCGTCCTGGCCAAAGACCGGACAGAGGCTCACTTCAACCCGAAGGCCGCGACGCTGGCGCTGGAGGATTACAAATCGGGCGATAAGTTGCTTCCGTACCAAATCGTCGACACGGAATACACCGGCGCCGAGCTGGTCGGCATGGAATACGAACAGCTGATTCCCTGGTTCAATCCCGGCGAAGGTGCTTTCCGCGTCATCTCCGGCGACTTTGTGACAACGGACGACGGCACGGGAATTGTGCACTGCGCACCCACGTTCGGCGCCGACGACGCGCGCGTGACCAAAAACTTCGGCGTGCCGCCGGTACAGTTGCTCGACAGGCAGGGTAACCTGCGTCCGGCCGTCGACCTGAAGGGTCGCTATTTCCGGCTGGAAGACCTGGACGAAGCCTGGGTCGCGGCGAACGTCAGCGCGGAACTTTACAAACCCTACGCCGGCCGTTTCGTCAAGAACGAATACGACTCCACACTGACGGACGGAGACGCCACGCTGGACGTAGACCTCTGCGTCATGCTGAAACAGCAGGGGCTGGCCTTCAAAATCGAAAAGTATACGCACAGTTATCCGCACTGCTGGCGGACGGACAAGCCGGTACTGTATTACCCGCTGGACAGCTGGTTTATCCGGACGACGGCCTGTCGCGAACGGATGATGGCGCTGAACGACACCATCCGCTGGAAACCGCAAAGCACCGGCACCGGACGCTTCGGCAAATGGCTGGAAAACCTTCAGGACTGGAACCTGAGCCGCAGTCGCTACTGGGGCACGCCGCTGCCCGTCTGGCGGACGGATGACGGAGCGGAGGAGGTATGCATCGGTTCCGTGGAAGAACTTTATAGCGAAATCGAAAAGGCGGTAGCCGCCGGATTCATGGAAAGCAATCCCTGCAAGGAGCAGGGGTTCCGGCCGGGCGACTATTCTGCCGAAAACTATCAAAAGATTGATTTGCACCGTCCCTGGGTAGACGGGATTGTACTCGTCTCCGCTACCGGCCGTCCCATGAAGCGCGAACCAGACCTGATCGACGTCTGGTTTGATTCGGGTTCCATGCCTTATGCGCAGATCCATTATCCGTTCAGCGAAAAAAGTCTGGGCGCGGGCTTTCCGGCCGACTTTATCGCGGAAGGCGTCGACCAGACGCGCGGCTGGTTTTTCACCCTCCATGCCATTGCCGTCATGGCGTTCGACAGCGTCGCGTTCCGGACGGTCGTGTCCAACGGGCTGGTGCTGGACCGAAACGGCAACAAGATGTCTAAACGCCTGGGCAACGCCGTCGATCCGTTCAGAGCCATCGAACAGTACGGCTCGGACGCCCTGCGCTGGTACATGATTACCAACGCATCGCCGTGGGACAACATCAAGTTCGACGTCGAAGGCATCGAAGAGGTGCGCCGCAAGTTCTTCGGTACATTATACAATACGTATGCTTTCTTCGCGCTCTATGCCAACGTGGACGGGTTTACCGGCCGGGAGGCGGAAGTGGCGCCGGAAGACCGTCCGGAGATTGACCGCTGGATTCTGTCCCTGCTTCATTCGCTGGTAAGAAACGTGGACGAATCTTACGAAACGTACGAACCGACCCGCGTCGGACGCGCCATCTCCGATTTCGTCAACGACCACCTGAGCAACTGGTATGTCCGGCTGAACCGTCGCCGGTTCTGGGGCGGCGGCATGACGGCCGACAAGCTCTCGGCCTATCAGACGCTGTATGCCTGTCTGGAAACCGTCAGCAAGCTGATGGCGCCGATTGCGCCGTTCTATGCCGACCGGCTCTACCGGGACCTGACACGGACGTCGGGACGCGAACAGGCGGAATCCGTGCATCTGGCCGACTTCCCCGCATACCGGGCGACGGCCGTCGACGCCCTGCTGGAGGAGCGGATGCAACTGGCGCAGACCGTCTCGTCCATGGTGCTGGCGCTTCGCCGGAAAGTCGGCATCAAGGTGCGGCAGCCGCTGCAAACCGTCATGATACCCGCCACGGACGCGCGCCAAAAGGAGCATGTCGAAGCGGTGAAGAATTTAATATTGAACGAGGTGAACGTGAAATCCCTGCAATTTGTGGAGGATACGGACGACGTGCTGGTGAAGAAAATTAAACCCGACTTCAAGAAGTTAGGCCCCCGGTACGGAAAGATTATGAAGCCGCTGGCCGCGGCCATCCAGTCCATGAGCCGGCAGGACATCGCGACGTTCGAGAAAAACGGTGAATTTTCATTCCTTGTCGACGGACAGCAAACGGTGATCGAACTGTCGGACGTGGAAATCATCTCCGAAGACATCCCCGGCTGGCTGGTGGCCAACGAAGGCGCGCTGACGATTGCCCTGGACGTCACGGTGACCGACGAACTGGTGCGCGAAGGGCTGGCGCGCGAACTGGTGAACCGTATCCAGCACCTGCGCAAAAGCAGCGGTTTCGAGATTACGGACAAAATCCGCGTCGTCATCCGCTCGTCCAAAGAGATGGATGCAGCGCTGGCAACGCACGGGGAATACATCGCCAACCAGGTGCTGGCGGTATCTGTCGAAGTGACCGATGATGAATTGCCCGACGGAACGGCGTTCGACATGGATGAGTTCAATGTGTACACAAAAATAGAAAAAGTATGATAACTTCTCGAATTTCGTCGTATCTTCGGGAATTAAAAACAGGAAGTTAAATCTATAATATAAAAAAGTTGAGTTATGGCAGAGAAAACGAAATACTCGGATGCGGAATTGGAAGAATTTCGGGAAATCATCCTGGAAAAACTGGACAAGGCAAAGAAAGATTATGATTTGTTGAGGAGCGGACTGACCAATTCGGACGGGAACGATGTGTCCGACACGTCGCCCACGTTCAAGGTGCTGGAAGAAGGCGCCGCCACACTCTCAAAGGAGGAGGCCGGCCGTCTGGCACAGCGTCAGATGAAATTCATCCAGAGTTTGCAGGCGGCGATGATACGGATCGAAAACAAGACCTACGGCATCTGCCGCGAGACGGGAAAACTGATTTCCCGGGAGCGGCTGCGAGCGGTGCCTCATGCGACGCTGAGCATCGAAGCCAAACAGGGCAAGACGAAATAAATCCGGTCAATGCAAAGCAGAAACATCATGCAAACAGGAAACAGAAAAGCATGGGGAGCGGCGGCCATGGTCGTCCTGCTCCTCGTCCTTGACCAGGCGCTGAAGATTTGGGTGAAAACGCACATGCAACTGCATGAAAGCATCCACGTCTTTTCATGGTTCCAAATTTACTTCACGGAAAATCCCGGCATGGCGTTCGGGATGGAACTGCTCGACAAGTGGATGCTGTCCGTATTCCGGATCGTGGCCGTGAGTGCCATCGCATACTACATCTTCCGGCTGATACGCCGGAACGTTCCGTTCGGATACATTGCCTGTATCGCCCTGATTTTTGCCGGGGCGATGGGGAACATCATCGACTGCCTGTTCTACGGAATGATCTTCGACCACAGCTACGGCCAGTTCGCCGTCTTCCTGCCCGAAGGCGGCGGCTACGCACCCTTTTTACACGGAAAGGTGGTGGACATGCTCTATTTCCCCCTGATACAGACACATTACCCGGAGTGGTTCCCGCTGTGGGGCGGAGAGGAATTTATTTTCTTCCGCCCGATATTCAACCTCGCCGATTCGGCCATCTGCGTCGGTGCTTCTATTCTGCTGCTGTTTTACCGCCGCCTGCTTTCCGACAGTTTCTCAAAATAAACCGTCCCATGCCGAAGACCTGTCTCGATACATGCATCAGGTGGGGGGCCGTATGCTTCGTTGCAACTGTTCTCGCCGCCTGTAGCCGGACGCCCGACGGCATCATTCCCGAAAAAAAAATGCAGCGAGTGATGGTCGATATACAGCTGGCGGAGGCCATGATCCACATGGAACCGAATACCTACCCGACTTATGCCGAACGGCGGGCGCTCTACCGGACCGTATTCCGAAAACATCAGCTCACGGAAGCCGAATACGACAGTTCTATGATCTGGTACGGAAAACATCTGGATCGATACATGCGGATATATAACCTGGCGCTGGCCGACCTCAAGGTGCAAATGGACGCCATCGGAGACGTCAAGCCCGACATCGTCCCGACATCGAATGCCGATTCGCTGGACCTCTGGATTTTCCGGAAATATTATGAGTTTTCGCCGCTATCACTTTCCAACCGGGTGATTTTCGACCTTCGGCCGGACGATCCTTATTCATCCGGGAGCGCCTTTGTGCTGGCATGGCAGGTGTGGGGTCTCACGCCGGACATGAAGGAGCCGATTGAAGCGTATCTCAAGGCGCACCAGGGCGACACGATCCTGACCGTAAAAAGCATAGTCGGCCGCGACGGCCCCCATGAGATGTACCTGAAAACCATTCCCACCAAACGGGTGAACCGTGTCTACGGCTATATCCGGTTGCATACGGCGGATACGGCTTTCCACAAAATCTACCTGGATGGTTTCAGTCTGATGAAATACCGCTACGGCTCGCCCGCCATTGCGGCCATGGATTCCATCCGCGCAGCCGGGCCGGCCGAATAACGGCAGCTAAGGAGGGTATATTTCAGATTGTCGCGTATTGTCAGGGAATAAACAGGGCTATCGCATCAAAGCATTAATCATCATATCTTTTTCTTCTTAATACGCATTTTTCTCGCCCTTGAACATGTTGACGATGGTGACGAAGATGATTTTCAGGTCCAGGAAGAACGACCAGTTTTCGATGTACCACACGTCGCGTTTCACGCGTCCTTCCATTTGTTCCAGCGTCCGCGTTTCGCCGCGGTAGCCCATGATCTGCGCCCATCCGGTGATTCCCGGCTTCACCAGATGACGCACCATGTACTTGTCCACCAGCTGGGAATACAGTTCCGTATGTTTCAGCATGTGCGGACGCGGACCAACGACCGACATATCGCCCATCAGGACATTCAGGAACTGGGGAAACTCATCCAAATTCGTTTGCCGGAGGAAACTGCCGATGCGTGTTGTCCGCGGGTCATCCTTGACTGCCTGCACCACATCGGCTTCCTCGTTCACCTTCATCGTCCGGAATTTATAGCACTCGAACACTTCCCCGTAAAGTCCGTTGCGTTTCTGCCTGAAAAGAATCGGCCCCGGCGAGCCTAACTTGATCAGCAGCCCGGCAACCAGGTAGAGCATGGGATAGCAGGTGAGCAGCACCAGCACGGAGAATGCGACATCGAAAGCGCGCTTGATCACCCGGTTGTATGCTGACTGCAGGGGTTCGTTGCGGATGGACAGCAGGGGAATCGATTCCATCATGTCGAGGATCATGCTTTTTTTTACGTCCCGATAGAAATCGGGAATGATATAGAAGCGGATCATGTTTTTCTCGGCGAAGGCGAGCAGACCCGATATCCGTTCGCTATTGGCGCCGGGTATCGTACAGTAGATTTCATCCACATCGTGTTCGAGCGCGAAGGCTTCCATTTCGTCAATCCGTCCCAGGTAGTTCGGCAGGATGCCCTTCAAAATCTCATTGTCGTCAAAGAATCCCAACACATGGAATCCGTACGAGAGGTCGTTGCGGATGACACGGAAAAGTTCCATTCCGTTTTTCCCGGCGCCGATAATAATGATGTTTTTGGAGTTGTACCCTTTCCGACGATAGGCCTTGACGGCTACGCGCACCAGCACGCGCCAGACGGAAAAGCAAAGCATCATGGCGATATAGTAGACCCCAATGAAGGTAGCCAGATCGTTTCCCACGTTCAGGAAAATCAGGCACGTGGCGAAAAGAAAGGTTTGAAACGTAATCAGGGTCAGCGACCGCTGCACGATCCTGTCGAGGAACACCACGGACAGGTGCAGCTTGATAGGGACGAAATACAGCGCAAAGAAATAGCAGAAATTCAGCAACAGCACAACCTCCCGCATACTGTGCGTGATCGCACCCGTATACAGGCTGTCCATTTTATAATAAATAGAAAAGAAGACGACGTTCAAAATGATCAGGTCGCCTATCCCGATAATCCACTGAAGGATGTCCGCATGTTTACTGTTCTGTTCCATTTTTTCGTAAAAAATCTCACAAAAGTATGGATTATTTCAGAGTAAAAAAAATTCAATACCTTTGCGGGCGAAAAAATGAAAGGGAAAGGATGTGGAAGCAGTATGTCTCGATAACGACAGCATGAAGCTGTCGTTCCTAAGTCTGGCAAGCGGGAGCAGTGGAAACTGCTATTATCTGGGCGTTTCCGGGTATGGTATCCTGATAGATGCCGGCAT
>JAISWC010000198.1 GCA_031271245.1 Tannerella sp.
TGCCGAGCCGTCACAGTATATAGCCGACGGATGTATACCATTATACGCATAGTCTTCAATCGTAAGCGAGGTACCTTTATCCTTATTATATACATTGATGCCTCCCCATGATGCGCCACCTATTTCAATATCCTTTATTGTCACGTGCGACTCATTTACGACCACACCAACAAATGCATCGGTTACAGAGCAGTCTTCCAAATAAGCGATTGTGCCATGACAAACATTAAAACCGCCAACCCCATTTGCGTCACCTACTATACCAACAAGATTAATACCAATGATTTTCACATCGTCAAAAGATGCTGTAGATGGTACGTAAGAGGAAATATATGCATCATTATCATGGATAACACTGATCATATATTTATATGCGCCGCTCGCAGTGGGTGATGGATTGTTGGTTTTCCAAAATTCCGTTTGATTTGCTGCCGTACACTTTAAAATCACAGTTGCGCCATCCGCCGCCTTTAGCGTCACATTGTGGTTTACGAGTATAACATAACTTACCAGATACGTTCCACCCGGGAATATAACCGTGCCTCTGTCACCGGCGGCATCAATAGCCGCCTGAATAGCTGCACCCGTATAACCGTTTACGGTTACCGTTGCCGCCTGCAGAGGATTCAAAACTACCCCTGCGCATAAAAGTATCGCTCCGAAAAGAGATACCATCCTTGTTCTAAATTTACTGTTCGTTTGTTTCATAGATAAATTATTTAAACTGTTAAGATTTCACTTTTTGTATTACCGGGACAAATGTAGAAATAAAAAATGGGAACTTTGTAAATGACAGCGTTAATTAAAAAAAAAAAACATTGGTTGTGTATATGTGGAATTTGCGCTGCATACGGACAATGTGGAATTCTTCTTTTGACAGCCTGATCAAGGCGAGAGGGTGTCCGATTTCCGGACACCCCTTAACTACCAACCACTACCATACCGTGCGCAGTATAACGGTCAGAACTCCTGTCCGAGGTAGAAGTGGAACTGGCTTCCGCCCTTTTCCGCACGTCCCAGCGGCGTGTCGAATCCGTAGGCCCAGTCGATGCCCATCATGCCGATCATCGGGAGGAAGATGCGTGCGCCGACGCCCGCCGAACGTTTCAGGTTGAACGGGTTAAATTCGCGAACGGTTCCCCACGCATTGCCGCCTTCGGCAAAGATCAGTCCGTAGATGGTGGACGAGGGTTCCAGGATGAACGGATAGCGCAGCTCGAGCGACATGCGGGAGTAGGCGTAGCCGTACGGCACCGAGTTATTTTGTCCGGCCAGCGAGCCGTTTTCATACCCGCGCATGGGAATAGTTTCTGTGGCAAAGCCGTAGGAACTGTATCCGCTCATGCCGTCGCCGCCCACGTAATAGGTTCCGAAGGGCGAGATTTTGTCTTTGTTGAAATAGCCGAGGAAGCCGTATTCCACGCGCGACATGATGACCGGCGTCCGTTTCGGGCCGTTGTTCTGCGGCAGCGGCGCCAGCGGGAAGAATACCTTACCCTGGAATTTCCACTTGTGGTATTCGATCCATCTGTTTTTCTTGTCGTCCGTATCCAGCAGCGAGGCGTAGTCCACGCCGTCCCAGAGCGAATAGGGGGGCGTCACCGACAGCGAGGCCAGGAACTGCGAGCCGTAGCGCGTATACAGCGGGTTGTCGATGGAGTTGCGCTGCACCGAAAGGTCCAGGCTGATTTGATTGCAGGCGCCGTCGCTGACCACAAAATATTCGCCCCAGTTTTTCATCATGTAGAGCTGGTAGTTGAGGCTGGCCATGAAGAGGAAATAATCATCCGGCCAGTTCAGGCGTTTTCCGTAGCCGACCGAGGTGCCGACCACCTGCATGTACCGGCTGGGGTCGTATGCGTTTTCGTACATGGAGCTGCCATAGTCGCTGCCATATCCGCTGCCATATCCGCCGCCGTATCCGTACATGCCGCTGTACATCATGCTGTTGTAGTAATTGCTGTACTGTTGCTGATAGAACTGGCTGTTGATACCCGTCATTTTGGAGTAGAAGATGCTGGTGGAGAAATTGTTCGGACGTTTGCCGCCAAACCAGGGATCCATGAAGGAAATACTGTATGACTGGTAATATTTGCCGCTTGTCTGTCCGCTGATGGTCAGCGTCTGGCCTTCGCCCTGCGGCAAAATCCGCCGCGGGCCGTCGGGATTGAAGAGATTCTTCATAGAGAAGTTGGTGAATTTGAGACTCAGCTTCCCGAGGATGCCGGTTTGGCCCCAGCCGGCGGATACTTCCACCTGGTCGCTGGCCTTGGATACCAGGTTGTAGCGGATGTCGACCGTCCCGTTTTCGGGATCGGGGATGGGTTCCGGGTTCATGTTTTCCGGGTCGAAATGTCCCGTTTGCGCCAGTTCGCGGGCCGAACGTATGATGTCTTCCTTGCTGAACAGCTGTCCCGGTTTGGTGCGCAGTTCGCGGCGGACAATGTCTTCATAGACCCGGTCGTTTCCGCTGATCATTACTTTGCTGATCGTAGCCTGCGGCCCTTCCTGAATCCGTATTTCCAGCGAAATCGAATCGCTCAGCACGTCGACTTCCACCGGGTCGGCGTCAAAGAACAGATAGCCGTTGTTCATGTAAACGTTTGCCACGGCGTCGTCGTCGTTGACCAGCCGTTCCATCAGTTTTTTCTGGTTATACACGTCGCCGCTTTTCATGTTCAGCAGCGTCTCCAGCATATCGGACGGATACTTGGTGTTGCCTACGAACAGTATATCCTTAATATAATATTTCTGTCCTTCATCAAGGCGGAGGAAGAGATCCACATATTTTTCGCTGACGGTCGCAATGCTGTCCGAGACGAGCAATGCGTCGCGGTAACCGTATTCATTGTATTTGTCAATCAGGTTCTTTTTGTCGTTGCCGTATTCTTCGGTCGTGAACTTTTTCGTGCTGAACATTTCCAATACACTTGTCCTCAGCCGCTTTTTCAGGTTGAACTTCTCGTTGGTTTTCTTCATGGCCTTTTTCAGTATGAAGTCCGACAGCGCTTCATTTCCTTCGATATGAATTTCCCGAATTTTGGTCTTCAGGTTTTTGTCGATCCGGATGTCGACAATCACTTCTCCCTCTTTGGCCAGGTTGTCGTGCTGGATGATCTCCACATCCACGTTTTTAAATCCTTTGGCGTCGAAGTGCTTTTTTATCAGGGCGACAGCCCGGTCAGACACGTTCGGGGTGATGGTATGGCCTACCCTGAGTCCCAGTTTCGATTCCAGGTCTTCCCGTTCGCTTTTTTTTACGCCGAGATAGCGGATTTCGGAAATGCGGGGACGCTGCTTCAGCTGGATTTCCAGCCAGACCTGATTGTCTTTGAGTCGGGTCGCCACGATTTTCACGTCGGAGAAAAGCCCCTGTTTCCAGAAGCGTTTCACCGCTTCGGTGATTTCGTCGCCCGGAACGGAAATCTCGTCGCCCACCGAAAGACCGGAGAAGCCGATCAATACAAAATCGTCGTAATTCTTGACGCCCGAAACGGTAATATCGGCAATGGCATATCGCTTGGATGTGAGCGAATAGGAAATGACCGGCACTTCTTCCGGAGGAATATTCGAGACAACCGGCGCCGTCTCTTTGGCCGGAAGGGTGTCCTGTCGTGCCGGAACGGTTTCCTGCGCATACCCTCCGAAAACCGTCAACGCTGTCAAGGCGATGAATAAGCGTATTTTTTTACACATACACAATGTTTGTTTATCAGTTCAACTGCTCGCTTGTCTTCCCGAAGCGGCGTTCCCGCTGCTGGTAGTACAAGATGGCTTTATACAATTCTTTTTCCCTGAAATCAGGCCAGTAGACGTCGGTGAAATAAAGTTCGGCATACGACAACTGCCATAAAAGGAAATTGCTGATGCGTTTTTCTCCTCCCGTACGAATCAACAGGTCGGGGTCGGGAATACCCCCTGTTGTCAGATAGCCCGCGAAACATTCTTCCGAGACTTCCTCCGGTTTGATTTTTCCGTTTACCGCGTCAGAGGCCAGCAAGCGCGCCGCGTTCGTCAGTTCCCAGCGCGAAGAATAGCTCAGGGCCAGCGTCAGCGTCGTACCCGTGTTCACCGACGTCCGGCGGACGCAGTCATGCAGCGTCTGTCGGACGTCCGCTTGCAGACGCGCCAGATCGCCGACGGTCAACAGCCGGATATTGTTTTTCATCAAATCCGGCGTCTCCCGGTGAATGGCCGACACCAGCAAGGCCATCAGGGCCTGCACTTCCGCAGTCGGACGGCGCCAGTTTTCCATCGAAAACGTATAGACCGTCAAGTACTTCAGAGAAATGGCCGTTGCCGCTTCCAGCACTTTACGTACCGAGACGACGCCTTCCTGATGCCCCGTACTGCGGTCTGCCCCGCGTTCTTTGGCCCAGCGTCCGTTCCCGTCCATAATGATTGCCACGTGTTGCGGCAGTCGCGTTTTATCTATATTATCTATCAATGACATTGCCATTTATTAAAACAATAATCCGTCTTTGCTGTTACATAAACAGTTTCGCAGTCCGAAATCCCACGTCACCGAAAACGTCAGCGCCGTATACCAGTCCCTGTTTTTCCACACACTGCCTTTGATGCCGTATGGATTGTCCAGTAGTCGATTATTCCCGTCCGTCACATCCAGTCCGTCTCCGAACAGTTTGCGAACAGCCAGTTCACAACCGAGATTGAGCCGGTTTTTCAGCTTGTATTTCACGCCTATGCCCAGCGGAAGATTCAGCCCGGCGAAGGTCGAACCGTTGCCCGGTGCCACCGTGGCGCCCAGTCCGACCAGCAGGTAGGGCGAGAATCGTTTCGTGTTCAAATAGGCGTACTTGTCGCTGTAGGGAAAGAAGTTAAATTCAAACTGTCCTCCCATTTCGAACACGTTGCGCTCGAACGAGGCCTGCGCCCCTCCCGGAAACACGTTCTCCAGGCCCTCCGTGGCGCCGGAGATTCTCGCCCACGCCAAATCGGCCTTGAGCGCAATCCGGAAATTGGCATTGTAGCGGAACACCACACCCCCGGCAGGATTCAATCCCTTGAGAGGAGCCGTTTTGTTGGCGTCGCCCATATACGACGCCACGCCTCCCATGCCGCCTATCTCGTACAGGTATTCCTGTGCGTGAACTGCGACAAAAAAGAGACATCCCGCGAGAATCATGTTCCACCGTCGAAAAAAAGCTGAAGACATACCCGTTTTAATTTTTGCTCCATCTCGTTCTCTAACGGGAAAATCCGCTCAAAATTATTCGGAGATTCAAAATTCAATGATTTGAAGATGCAAAGACGGATCAAACGGAAAATCTTCACTCAAATGCTATTCTCTAAATCCCAGGCGGTTGATTCGTCCTCGCCACAATTCTTCCAGCATGTTTGCGCCGTTGCGTTCTTTTCCTCCGAAAAGAAGCAGGAACTGTTCCTCATCCACCAGTACGGAAGCATAGCCTCGCGCACGGTAGTCCTCCGGCAGCACAATCAGCGTATCGGCCAGGTTCCAGGTGATGCCCCTGTC
>JAISWC010000283.1 GCA_031271245.1 Tannerella sp.
GGCGTCATCGGCGCCAACGGCGCGGGAAAGTCCACTTTTTTACAGGCCATCAGCGGCGACCTCGAACCCACGCGCGGCCAGATTTCCCTTGCTCCGGGCGAACGGCTTTCCGTCCTTGCGCAGGACCATTTCGCCTTTGATGCATACACGGTGCTGGACACGGTACTGATGGGACACACGACCCTGTGGGACATCCTGATGGAAAAGAACGCCATCTATGCCAAAGAGGACTTCAGCGATGCCGACGGTCTGCGCGCCTCGGAACTGGAAGAGCGGTTCACCGAAATGGAAGGCTGGAACGCCGAGAGCGACGCAGCCGCACTGCTGAGCGGGCTGGGTATCCGGGAAGCCCTGCACGGAAGCCAGATGAAAGACCTGAGCGGGAAGCAGAAAGTGCGTGTCCTGCTGGCGCGCGCCCTGTTCGGCAAGCCGGACAACCTGCTGCTCGACGAGCCGACCAATGACCTGGACCTCGAAACGGTAGCCTGGCTCGAAAACTACCTCGCCAACTGTGAACAGACCGTGCTGGTCGTCAGTCACGACCGCCACTTCCTCGACTCCGTCTGCACCCACACCGTCGACATCGACTTCGGCAAACTGAAACTCTTTGCCGGCAACTACAGTTTCTGGTACGAATCGAGCCAGCTGGCCCTCAGACAGCAGCAGCAGCAGAACAAAAAGGCCGAGGAAAAGAAAAAGGAACTGGAGGAATTTATCCGCCGTTTCAGCGCCAACGTAGCCAAGTCGAAACAGACGACCAGCCGCAGGAAAATGATCGAGAAACTCAACATCGAAGAGATACAGCCCTCGTCGCGCCGCTATCCGGGGATCATCTTCACGCCGGGACGCGAACCGGGCAACCAGATTCTGGAAGTCAGCGGACTGACGAAGCGCATCGAAGGCGAAACGCTGTTCAGAGACCTCCACTTCAACGTCGAAAAGAACGACAAGATTGTATTCATCAGTCGCGACCCACGCGCCATGACCGCCCTGTTTCGGATTGTCAACGGCGAAGAAACGCCCGACAGCGGAACGTACCGGTGGGGACAGACCATCACCACCGCCTACCTGCCCCTGGACAATGCGA
Source organism: Tannerella sp. (assembly GCA_031271245.1). Classification (GTDB taxonomy): domain Bacteria; phylum Bacteroidota; class Bacteroidia; order Bacteroidales; family Tannerellaceae; genus Tannerella. The sequence continues at coordinate 1,088 of JAISWC010000283.1, forward strand.
GCTATTTCAACTCCGACTGCAACCTCCTCGAATGGCTCGGCCAGTTTGCGAAGGACACGAACGACGTCTTCCTGAAAGGCTTCCTGGGGCGGATGCTCTTCTCGGGCGAAGAACTGCTGAAGAAGGTAAGCGTGCTGTCCGGAGGCGAGAAGATGCGCTGCATGATTTCGCGCATGATGCTCAGGGATGCCAACACGCTCATCCTCGACACGCCGACCAACCACCTCGACCTGGAATCCATTCAGGCTTTCAACAACACGCTGTGCAGTTACAGGGGCAATGTCCTGTTCGCCAGCCACGACCACGAGTTTATCCAGACCGTGGCCAACCGCGTCATCGAACTGACGCCCAACGGACACATAGACAAGATCATAGAATATGACGACTATATTTCCGACCCGGCCATCACCGAACTGCGCGAACGCCTCTACGCCAGGTCCTGAGAAAGGCGGCTTTGATTTTTCAGTTGAAGTATAAAAGGCGTTGGGAAATGAAAAGGATACTGAGTGTTTTGTTTTTGCTTGCCTATGCCGGCATCGCCGATGCCCAGGAAGTGACGCCTGCCGTACCTGACAGCCCGAAGAAGGCTGATACGGCAGACGACATGCAGTTACGCATTGCGGAGTTGAAACCGGACGACCGGTCGAACGCCGGGATTCACTTGCTGCCGGCCTACAGGGACTATGCGCGGATATACGAAGGGGCATTTTCGACAAACGACCGGCTGTCTTACCGGCTGTACGGCACGGAGAACATCCTGCCCGGACTGATGTTTATTCAGCGTCAGGGTGCGGATTTGTCCCTGCCGGTCAATGAAGCGCTTTCGATACATGCCGGCGGGTATCTCATGAAATACGGGTACAACTTCGGCTACAGACCTTATTATTCCGGCGTGCTGCATCTCCGGGCAGATTACCGGCTGACGCCCTGGCTGACGGTCGGTGCATACGGACAGTATGTCCCTTTGGAGCAATATAATGCACGGCAGGGGTCGATGCTTCCTTCTCCATTCGTTCCTGCCAGCAGTTTTGGTGTCACAGGCACGGCCATGTTCAATCGCACGTTCGGCGTGAACGGTACTTTGGGCAAAGAATATGACCCGCGAAACGGCCAATGGCGTACCGTGTATGGCATTGCTCCCGTGATTAATCTTAATTCCCTGTTCAAATAAAAGTACTATCTTTGTCCCCGCATGGGACGAATTATAGCAATTGATTACGGACAAAAACGTACCGGACTGGCGGCAACCGACACATTGCAGCTGATAGCGAACGGATTGACGACCGTGCCAAGCGGCAAGGCGGTGGACTATCTGGTGAACTACGTGTCGGGCGAATCGGTGGACGTGTTTGTGGTGGGCTATCCGAAGCAGATGAACAATGAGCCGTCGGAGAACCTGACGCATGTGGAGGGTTTTGTGAAGCGATTGCGCAGGGCGTTGCCGGACATCCCGGTGGCCTACTGCGACGAACGGTTCACCTCCGTCCTGGCGCACCGCGCCATGCTCGACGGCGGACTGAAAAAGTCGAAACGGCGGGACAGGGCGCTGGCAGACGAACTGAGTGCGGTTTTTATCCTGCAAACTTATTTGGAAAGTACAAAATATAAAGAAACATGATATTGCCTATTTATACATACGGTCAGCCTGTGTTACGGGAACAGGCGACGCCGGTGGACGAACATGAACCCGACCTGAAGCAGTTGATCGACAACATGTTCGAAACCATGTACAACGCTGAAGGGGTTGGACTGGCCGCGCCCCAGATCGGGCGTCCGATCCGGCTGCTGGTGATTGACGCCGACCCGCTGAGCAATGACTATCCCGAGTGCAAGCTCTTCAGGCGGGTGATGATCAATCCGGAAATCATTGAAAGGAGCCGGGAAACCGTAGCGCTGGAAGAAGGCTGCCTGAGTTTTCCGGGCATTCACGAGAAAGTGGCGCGCGCCGTCCGCATCCGCGTCCGCTACCGGGACGGGGACTGTGCAGTGAAAGAGGAAGTGGTGGAAGGCTTTGCCGCCCGCGTAGTACAGCACGAATGTGAACACCTGGACGGAGAAGTGTTTATCGACAGCATCTCGCCCATCCGCCGGCAATTGAACAAGAGTAAATTAAATGCGATTATCAAGGGCACCGCCGCGTGCGCCTATCGCGTCAAACCCGTGAAAAAATAATGCAGAAGACCGTACTTTTCCTCCTTTTCCAGCTTTGTGCATGGGCGCTGACGGCGCAGATCAATACCGACCGCGTGCTGGCCGTCGGGCGGAATGCGCTGTATTTCGAGGATTACGTACTGTCTATTCAATACTTCAATCAGGTTATCAGGTCGAAACCGTGGCTGGCGGAACCCTATTTCTACCGGGCGGTGGCCAAGCTGAATCTGGATGATTTCCAGGGGGCGGAAGACGACTGTTTCCAGTGTCTCGAACGCAATCCGTTCCTGTCGCAGGCCTACTATGCGCGCGGCATCGCCCGCCAGAGCATGGAAAAATACGACGCAGCCATCAGCGACTATCAGCGGGGACTGGAGCTTCGTCCCGGCGACCGTTCCATGCTGGCCAACCGCGCGATTGCCTATCTCCAGAAAAAGGACTACACGGAAGCGGAAAAGGCTTTCGAGGAACTGATCACGGCCTATCCCAAGCTGTCGCTGGGCTACCTGGCACGCGGAGCCATGTATCTCGAAAAGGGGGATACCACCCTCGCCCTGAACGATTACAACAGGGCCATCGAAATAGACCCGTACTATGCGCCGTGCTACGGCAACCGGGCGATTATCCTCTACCAGACCAACCGGCTGGAAGAGGCGCTGACCGACCTGAACGAGGCCATCCGCCTCAACACCCGCGAAAGCGGATACTACATCAACCGGGGACTGGTGCGCTACCAGCTGAACGACCTGCGCGGCGCCATGGCCGACTACGACCAGGTGATTTCCATGGACAGCCGGAACCTGATTGCCCGTTTCAACCGGGGGCTGCTGCGCTTCCAGGTCGGAGACAACAACCGCGCCATCGAAGATTTTGACGTCGTCGTCGAAATGGAACCGGACAACTACATGGCATACTACAACCGCGCCCTGCTGCATTTTGAAGTCGGCGACTACCGCGGCGCCGTCAGCGACCTGGACGTCGTGCTGAACCAGTATCCGGAATTTCTACCGGGCTATTACAACCGTTCCGAAGCCAAACGCAAACTGAACGACCCTGCCGGCGCCGACCGCGACTACTGGACGGCGTTCGAGCTGGAAGAGAAGAAACGGAAAGGTCGGCCGCTGACGGCCTCGTCCGGCCAGTCTCAGACAGCCACGTCCGCCCGCCCGTCGCCGGATGAACAGGCGGAAGAAGAAAAGACGCGCGAACGTTCCGACCGGAACATCGACAAGTTCAACCGTCTGGTAGTCTATGACCGGGAGGAAGAACAGAAACAACAGTACCAGAGCGAAATCCGCGGTCGCGTACAGG
>JAISWC010000307.1 GCA_031271245.1 Tannerella sp.
ATAGTAGCTCTTCCGGAGTTTGTAATGGCACGCGCCTGTCGTTTCAAACCTTTTCTTTGGGGTGCGATTGTTTTCTGGACAGGCGCTTTGCTGTGTATTATCCTCATTGGTGTATTGAAGAGGGGTGATTTACAGTTTATTGTCTTTATGATAAGTATGATTTTCGGATTTATTATTCCCGGACATAAATTGAACAAATTAGCAAATAAGACTCATGTTTGAAGAACTTGACCCGTTATTGCATTCGCAATTGAGACTGGCCATCATGTCGCTGCTAATCAGTGTGGAAGAAGCCGACTTCGTTTACCTCAAAACGGAAACGGGCGCTACGGCCGGAAACCTGAGCGTGCAGATTGACAAACTGAACGAAGCCGGATACATCACAGTGGAAAAGACCTTTCAGGGTAAAATGCCGAGAACCGTTTGCAGAATAACATCCAAAGGCATTAATGCGTTCGATACGTATGTAAATAACTTGAAATCATACATCCAAAAGCGATAAAATTGAATGGAGAATGGAGAATGAAGCGGCGTGAAAGTACTAAAACTGCGGTGTGTCGGAGCACTCTCCCCTCTCCTGTGGAGAGGGGCCGGGGGAGAGGTTCGCCATTTCTGTTGCATCCATACCGCCCAAACAGTTTCATTTTCCATTCTCCATTCTCAGTCGAACCTCAGTCGAACCTCAGTCGAAGAAAAGCGAAACGGTTAAACGCAGTTTCATGTCGAGTCTCCCTTGAAGGAGGCTTCGAGATTCTCTCGAAACCTGACGTACATGACTGACCGTATCGGTGGCGACAAAATATACCGCAAAGGCGTGTTTTTTTGTTTCGTATTTCCGAAGAAATTCGTATCTTTGCCCATGAATTATATTCATAACCAATTATAAATGATTTTACAGATATGGTAAGTTATAAGGATTTGGGTCTTGTCAATACACGGGAGATGTTTGCCAAGGCCATGAAAGGCGGATATGCGATTCCGGCTTTTAATTTCAACAATATGGAGCAGTTGCAGGCGATCATTCAGGCGGCGGTCGAAACCAAATCGCCGGTCATCCTGCAAGTATCCAGCGGTGCACGCAAGTATGCCAATCAGACGCTGCTGCGCTACATGGCCGAAGGCGCCGTGGCGTATGCGAAGGAACTGGGCTGCCCGAATCCGCAAATCGTGCTTCACCTGGATCACGGAGATTCGTTCGAACTGTGTAAGAGTTGTATCAACCTGGGCTTTTCGTCGGTGATGATTGACGGTTCGCACCTCCCTTACGAGAAAAATGTCGCGCTGACAAAGGAAGTGGTAGAATATGCCCACCGGTTTGACATCACCGTGGAAGGCGAACTGGGCGTACTGGCCGGCGTGGAAGACGAGGTGGTCGCGGAACATCACACGTATACCCGGCCGGAAGAAGTGATTGATTTCGTGACCAGGACCGGCTGCGATTCGCTGGCTATCTCCATCGGGACATCACACGGAGCCAACAAGTTCAAGCCCGAACAGTGTACACTCAATGCCGACGGCGTACTGGTGCCGCCTCCCCTGGCTTTCGATATTCTTGAAGCCGTTGAAAAAAAACTCCCTGGTTTCCCGATTGTACTGCACGGTGCATCATCGGTGCCGCAGGAAGAAGTGGCTACCATCAACCAATACGGCGGAGCGCTGAAAGACGCCATCGGTATTCCCGAAGAACAGTTGCGCAGAGCCGCCAAGTCGGCCGTTTGTAAGATCAACATCGACTCGGACAGCCGCCTGGCCATGACCTCCGCCATACGCAAGGTCTTTGCGGAAATCCCGGCCGAATTTGACCCGCGCAAATATTTAGGCCCGGCGCGTGAAAATGCAAGAAAACTCTACGTGCACAAAATCAATGATGTACTCGGATCGTCCGACAAATTATGATCGTTTATGCGCAATAAAAACCAAAAGTCATCTTTCGGGATGACTTTTTTTGTCGAGTATTTGCACAATCATAAGGAAAAACGGATATTTGTAGCTCATAAGAAATAAAGAAGAGAACTATGCAACCGGCAAATGACATTTACCTGCAAATACTTGACAGGTTTCACCTCGCCGAACAGCCGGCGGAAGTAACGCCGTTTGGTAACGGGCACATCAACGATACCCTGAAAGTAACGACCGTCAAGGGGGAAGACAGGTATGTGCTCCAGCGAATCAATCATCAGATATTCACCGACGTGGAAATGCTGCAAAACAACATCCGCGTAGTGACTTCACACATCCGCAGGAAACTGGAACTGCGCGGCGAACAGGACATCGACCGCAAGGTACTGACCTTTCTCCCGGCCCGGGACGGAAAATACTATCATTTCGACGGAGTGAATTACTGGCGGGTCAGCCTGATGATTCCCCGCAGCCAAAGTTTTGAAGAAGTCAACGCCGCCTTTTCGTACGAAGCCGGGCGGGCGTTCGGCGACTTCCAGTCAATGCTGTCGGACCTGCCGGAAGGCGTACTGGGTGAAACCATTCCGGATTTTCACAACATGGAATTTCGCCTGCGGCAATTTCGCGAGGCGGTAGAAGCCAATCGGGCGGGACGCCTGGACGAAGTGACGGAACTGAGGGAAGAAATCGAAAAACGCGCCGAAGCCATGTGTATCCAGGAGCGGCTGTATCGCGAAGGAAAGCTGAAAAAACGGACGAACCACTGCGATACGAAAGTCAACAACATCCTATTTGATGAAAATGGCAAGGTGCTGTGTGTCATTGATCTGGATACGGTGATGCCGGGCTTTGTCCTATCCGACATCGGCGACTTTATCCGTACGGGCGCCAATACCGGCGCCGAGGATGATGAAAATCCGGACCGCGTAAACGTTGATCTGGAGATTTTCAAGGCGTACGCAAAAGGGTATATGGAAACAGCCCGTTCGTTCCTCACGCCGTTGGAAATTACCATGCTGCCCTATGGCGGACGCCTGCTTACCTACATGCAGACGGTTCGCTTCCTGACCGACTATATCAACGGCGACACGTATTACAAGATACACAAGCCGAAACATAACCTGATCCGTACCCGTGCGCAGTTCAAACTGCTGCAAAGCCTCGAAACGCATCAGGCGGAAATGGATGGATTTATGCAGAATTATTTATAACAACATATTTACAACAAACTCAATTATTGTCCCATGCAAAGACGGAATTTTATAAAAGTGGCCGGCGCGTTAGCCGCCACTCCGGCGCTGGCTTCAGCCTCGACCGTACTGACGCCCCCGGCCGCGCCGAAGAAAGAAATCTATGAATGGCGTATCTACACGCTTGCAGGCGAGGGCGCTCCGCTGGACTCCTTTTTCGGAAAAGTCCTGTTCCCGGCTTACCACCGGAAAAAGATCATCACCGGCGCTTTCAAGCCTTATCGCCTGAAAGAAGGCGAGAAAGACCAGCGCCACGTCCTGTTTATCTATCCGGACATCGCTGCCTTTCACAAAGTAAAACAGGAACTGTGGAGCGACAGGATCTTTCGCGAAGCCGCCCAGCCGTATTTTGACACCACGGCGCCGGTTCCGGTCTATTCCCGTTTTGAAACGTACCTGAGCGAGGCCTTCGACCGGATTCCGGTACACCGGAAACCCGGCAATGAACGTACCCTGCTGGAAGTCCGCATCTACCAGAGTCCCAATGAAGAAGCGAATCAGCGAAAGGTGAAGATGTTCAATGTAGACGAGATTGCCGTTTTCGACCAGGTCGGCATCAATTCCGTGTTGTACGGCGAGATTTTGGCCGGGCCGCTCATGCCCGCACTGATGTATCTCACGTGGTACAGGAATGAAGATACCCGCAGCGCCGCCTGGAAACAGTTCGGCGAACATCCGGACTGGACACGCATTAAGTCGCTGCCGGAATATGCGCATACGGCAACGAACAATCAGAGTATCTTCCTCTCGCCGATGTCCTATTCCGATATATGAATACAAAAGGATTTTGGAGCGCTGCCGTCTGCGTTCTGCTGACGCTGACGGGCTGTCAAAAAGAACTGATGCGGCAACTGCAAGGCAAATGGCAATTGAAATCCGTCGAACAGTCGGGGCATGTGTACCGCGTAGATACGGTCTGGTATAATTTCCAGTCCGAAGCGCTCTTTATGTACCAGATTTATCATGTCGACAAAGACTCGTTTTCGCATCTGTACGGCTACAGAAACCATCCTGAGGAAAACAGGGTTCATCTGGAACTGATCTCCTATCCGCGTCCGGTGGGCGAATTTCTCCCGCTGACCGACTGGGAAGATCGCCAGCGCACGTTTACCGTCGAAAAAATCAACAGCAAACGGCTTGTGCTGTACAGCGATCACAAAACGTACGAATTTATCCGGTTCTGAGAAGAAAAAATACGGCTTGCAGGGAATCCGATAGGGATAGAATAGGATTTTTTCACAAAAGAAAGTGCCTGAAAATAAAAACATTAAAGGATGTCTCGCGACATCCCCTAACCAAATTTGTTAACCTTAAATCTAATACTATTATGAAAAACCACATTGCAAAGATAGAGATATTTTATGGATAATCAATAGACAGGAAGTTAAATAAATCTACATTCGTTATAATAAAACCTAAGCCCCGAAACTTTTCCCCTTATTTTTTTGTTGTACGCTCTTATCCCCGTCTATCTACTGGAAACAGGCGACTTTTTTCAGGTATGAATTTCCTGACTTCGTCAATGCACCACCCAAAATGTCCATTAAGTAACGCGAAATAAACCCAAAATGTCCATTAGAGCATAACTAATTGATAATAAGCATATGTTATTTACGGATTTCTAATGGACACCATTAGAAAATCGTGATTGTAATTCGTTTATAA
>JAISWC010000094.1 GCA_031271245.1 Tannerella sp.
CGACAGAAAGTCCTTAAAATTTGGGTCGCTCGTCATTTCTCGTCTTTTTATGATATAGACAGACAAACTCTTTTTTTATTCCCTTCTTTCAGGAAAAAAATAAGGCGGAGAGAAAAAAAAATTTGTGATTACCGTCCTTTTTGTTTGGAGAAATTAAACGGATACACTATTTTTGTGCAATCATTTAAAGAAAAAGAAATGATTATTTCTTATATGTTTTTAGTATTCAATTAATTAACTAACTTATTTAAAAGGAGAAATTATTATGGCAAATGTGACACCGACCCCCGATGCTAAAGATGCAGCAGACAACAAAGTCTTCGCCATCCTGGCTTATTTTGGTATTCTGTTTTTAATCCCGTTGCTTGCAGCGAAAGAATCGCCCTTTGCACGTTTTCATGCGAATCAGGGACTGATTTTGTTTTTAGCTTACATTGCAGCATGGATTATTGCGGTTATTTTGGGCTTGATTAGCTCTGTGCTGGGTCTAATCGCTTCTTTACTGTATCTCGGAGTGTTCATTCTATTCATCCTCGGCGTTCTCAATGCCGCCAAGGGAGAAATGAAAGAACTTCCGCTGATCGGGACATTCAGACTGATTAATTAAAAATGAATGGAAGGAAGAAAAAGCGAATACCGTCAAACGTGTTCGCTTTTTATTTGAATATTAAGGAGAATTTATAATGGCAGAAGGAACCGGATTGTCGCAAGATAAGAACTTTTACCACAAAGTCGTCGCTGCCGGACAATCATACGGTTTCTCCATCGGGAAGGAAGGATAAAAACAGGCTGACATGGCCGAAAACCGTGCCGGCCGGACCGGTTAAAACTTCTACCAAAATTTCCATCGCTTTGATTATGAATTGATTTATAGATATGAATTACTGTCTACCCGCTTTCATGAAATTTTTATTGTTAATTAAGAAAGCTCTTTACGCATTTGTATGTAATTTTGTGCCGCATTTTAGAACACCAGACGGATGGAAGAAATAAAACATGAGTGCGGCATTGCTATGATAAGGCTACTCAAGCCGTTGGAGTACTATCACGAGAAATATGGAACGTGGACGTACGCACTTAATAAGCTCTATTTATTGATGGAAAAACAGCATAACCGCGGGCAGGAAGGCGCCGGGTTAGCGTGTGTCAAGCTCAATGCCAATCCCGGCGAGGAATACATGTTTCGCGAACGGGCGGTCGGAACGGGCGCCATTACCGAGATTTTCAACGCTGTTTACCGCTATTACAGGGGCGTACCCGGCAAGCAACTGAACGACCCGCGCTTTGCGGGGGCCAGGCTGCCCTTTGCCGGCGAACTCTATATGGGTCACCTGCGCTACAGCACCACCGGCAAGTCGGGGCTTTCCTACATTCATCCCTTTCTGCGACGCAACAACTGGAAGGCGCGCAACCTTGTGCTCTGCGGGAACTTCAACATGACCAACGTCGCGCAGATCTTTCACGAAATCACCTCCACCGGCCAGCATCCCCGCCACTATGCCGATACGTACATCGTGCTGGAGCAACTCGGCCACCGGCTCGACCGCGAAGTCGAACACCTCTACCGCAAGTACGAGGCCGAGGGATTGAACAGCCTCGACATCACCCACGCCATCGAAGCCAATATCGACCTGACGAACGTCATCGAAAAGGCCGCCTCGTCGTGGGACGGCGGTTACGTCATCTGCGGCATCACCGGCAGCGGCGAGTCGTTCGTCATTCGCGATCCCTGGGGTATCCGCACGGCGTTTTATTATGCCGACGAAGACATCGTGGTGACCGCCTCCGAGCGACCCGTCATACAGACCGTCATGAACGTGCCGGCAGAGGAGGTCAGGGAACTCCAGCGCGGCGAGGCAATGCTCGTCAGCCGGAAAGGCGGGTTCCGCACGGCGCAGATTCTGGAGCCGGAGAAACTGAGCGCCTGCTCCTTCGAGCGCATCTATTTCTCGCGCGGGAGCGACGTGGATATCTACAGAGAACGGAAAATGCTGGGCACCAATCTGGTGGAACCCATTCTGAAAGCCGTGGACGGCGACCTCGAACATACCGTTTTCTCCTTCATTCCCAATACGGCCGAAGTCGCCTACTGCGGGATGATCGAAGGACTCAACCGCCACCTGAACCGTACCAAGGCGCAGCTTATCATGGAGAAGAACAGGAACGGAACACTCGACGCCGACGAACTCAACCGCATCCTCTCGCTGCACATCCGCAGCGAGAAGGTCGCCCTGAAGGACATCAAGCTGCGCACCTTCATCACCGAAGGACACAGCCGCAACGACCTCGCGGCGCACGTCTACGACATCACCTACGGCAGCATCGTCCCCGACGAAGACAAGCTGGTCGTGATCGACGACAGCATCGTGCGCGGAACGACGCTCAAGCAGAGCATCATCAGTATCCTCGACCGCCTCCGTCCGAAGAAAATCGTCATCGTCTCCTCTTCGCCCCAGATACGTTACCCCGACTGCTACGGCATCGACATGTCGAGCCTAAGTGAGTTCATCGCCTTCAAGGCGGCCATCGAACTGCTGAAAGACCGCGGGATGGAAAACATCATCACGGAGACTTATCACAAGGCCCGGAAACAGGCGCAGCAAAAGAATCACAGCGCCCCCCCGGTCAATCATGTGAAGAAAATTTACGCACCCTTTACCGACGAAGAAATTTCGGCCAGGATGGTGGAACTGCTGACCGGAAACAGCATCCGCGCCAAAGTGGAAATCGTTTACCAGGATTTGGCCGGATTGCACGCCGCCTGTCCCAATCATCCCGGCGACTGGTATTTCTCGGGCGACTATCCCACGCCCGGCGGCATCCGCGCGGTCAACAACGCCTTCATCCGCTACGTGGAAGAAGAATACAGCAAAGAGGACGGCGGCAAATCCCCGAATCTTTGAATCTTTGAATCATTGAATTTTTGAATCATTAAATATGCAGAACGAACGAACAGCGACCCTGATTTTAGACGACGGAAGCAAATTTGAGGGCTTTTGTTTCGGATACGGGCGGGCGGTAGCCGGCGAAGTGGTGTTCAACACCGCCATGACCGGCTATCCCGAAAGCCTGACCGACCCCTCCTACGCCGGCCAGTTGATGGTACTGACCTATCCGCTGATAGGCAACTACGGTGTGCCCGACCGTACCCTCCGGCCCGACGGCCTTTCCGCTTTTATGGAAAGCGAGCGCATCCATGCCGACGCCATCATCGTCAGCGACTACAGCCACGACTACTGTCACTGGAACGCCGTCAACTCCCTCTCAGAGTGGCTGACCGGCGAACGGATTCCCGGACTTTACGGCGTCGACACACGCTCCATCACCAAGCTGCTGCGCGAAAAAGGCAGCATGAAGGGGAAAATCGTACTCGACAACCCCGCCGAAGTCGACTTCTACGACCCGAACGCCATCAACCAGGTGGCGCGCGTATCGTGTCGCGAAGTCATCACCTATGGCGCGGGCGCGGGAAAGAAGAAAATCATCCTGTTGGACTGCGGCGTGAAGCACAACATCATCCGCTGTCTGTTGAAGCGCGACCTGACGGTGATCCGCACGCCCTGGGACTTCGACTTCCACACGATCGACTTCGACGCCCTCTTTATCAGCAACGGCCCCGGCGACCCGGATACCTGCGACGTCGCCGTACAGCACATCCGCCGCTCCCTGCCGGGCAACAAACCCGTCTGCGGCATCTGCATGGGCAACCAGCTGCTGGCCAAGGCCGGCGGCGCAAGCATTTACAAGCTGAAATACGGACACCGCAGTCACAACCAGCCCGTGAGGATGGCCGGCACCAACCGCTGTTTCATCACCTCGCAGAATCACGGTTACGCCGTCGACAGCCGCACGCTGGGCGCGGACTGGGAAGCTCTTTTCGTCAACATGAACGACGACACCAACGAGGGCATCCGACACAGGACCAAACCTTTCTTCTCCGCCCAGTTCCATCCCGAAGCGTGCAGCGGCCCGACGGATACGGAGTTTATTTTCGACCGGTTCGCGGAAATGGTTTTCAATCAATAAATAATTCATAATTACTTATGACAGGGTATATTTCAAATTGTAACAAAGCAGGCAGGCCATTAGCAACCCCTTATTTTCCGCAAGCCCCCTTAGTTACCCCCCTCCCCTCCTCCCCTATTCCCTTATTTCATTCGCAAAGAAATAAGATAAATAAGGGTAACGGGAGAAGATTACCCGGGCTACTAAGGGAACCTGGGATGAATAAGGGTTTTGACGGTTGGTGCGACAAGTTGAAATGCACCCCTGCCGAAAGCGTAACTTGTATATCGACGCTATACAACGCTATATACAGGCGCTATATAACATCAGTCAATAACAGCAAAGCATTATGAACAGACAAAGTATAAAGAAAGTATTGGTATTAGGCTCCGGCGCGCTGAAAATCGGCGAAGCCGGCGAATTCGACTATTCCGGTTCGCAGGCCCTGAAAGCCATCCGGGAAGAAGGCATCGAAACGGTGCTGATTAATCCCAACATCGCTACCGTCCAGACGTCCGAGGGCGTGGCCGACAGGGTGTATTTCCTGCCCGTCACGCCGTTTTTCGTCGAGAAGGTCATCCGCAAGGAACGGCCGGACGGCATCCTGCTGGCTTTCGGCGGGCAAACGGCGCTGAACTGCGGCGTGACGCTCTACCGGAACGGCACGCTGGAGAAATACGGCGTGCAGGTGCTCGGCACGCCCGTACAGGCCATCATCGACACGGAAGACCGCGAACTGTTCGTCAAAAAGCTGGACGAGATACAGGTGAAGACGATCCAGAGCGAAGCCGTCGAAACGCCCGCAGACGCCCGGCGCGCCGCCGCGCAGCTCGGCTATCCCGTCATCCTCCGCGCCGCCTACGCGCTGGGCGGGCTGGGTTCCGGCTTTTGCAACGACGAAGACGAACTGAACGCGCTGGTCGAAAAAGCCTTTTCCTTCTCGCCCCAGGTGCTGGTCGAGAAAAGCCTGAAGGGATGGAAGGAGATCGAGTACGAAGTCGTGCGCGACCGCTACGACAACTGCATCACCGTCTGTAACATGGAGAACTTCGACCCGCTGGGCATCCACACGGGCGAAAGCATCGTGATTGCGCCCTCGCAGACGCTGACCAACTCCGAATACCACAAGCTGCGCGAACTGGCCATCCGCATCATCCGCCACATCGGCATCGTAGGCGAGTGCAACGTGCAGTACGCCCTCGACCCCGCCAGCGAAGACTACCGCGTCATCGAGGTCAATGCCCGCCTGAGCCGTTCGTCGGCGCTGGCCTCGAAAGCCACCGGCTATCCGCTGGCCTTCGTGGCCGCCAAACTGGGACTGGGATACGGCCTGTTTGAACTGAAAAACTCGGTCACCCGTACCACCCCGGCCTTCTTTGAACCGGCGCTGGACTATGTCGTCTGCAAGATTCCGCGCTGGGACCTGGGCAAGTTCCAGGGCGTGGCGCGCGAACTGGGCAGCAGCATGAAGTCCGTCGGCGAGGTGATGGCCATCGGACGCACCTTCGAGGAAGCCATCCAGAAGGGGCTGCGGATGATCGGGCAGGGTATGCACGGCTTTGTGGAAAACAAGGAAATCGTCATCAGCGACATCGCCCGCGCACTGAACGAGCCGACCGACCGCCGGATTTTCATCATCAGCAAGGCCTTCCGCGCCGGATATTCCGTCGACCGGATTCACGAACTGACGAAAATCGACAAGTGGTTTCTCTACAAACTGATGAACATCATCCGCACGGCCGAAGCGCTCGAAGCCCTGTCGCCGGCGGACGGTCCGGACGGCCTGGCGGACACCCTGAACCGCGACCTGCTGCGCAGGGCGAAGCTCGAAGGCTTCTCCGACTTCCAGATCGCCCGCGCCCTGTGGAAGGACGGGATGGAGGAAAAGCACCCGGACCGGATACGCGACTACCGCAAGCACCTGGGCATCGTGCCGGCAGTCAAACAAATCGACACGCTGGCGGCCGAATACCCGGCGCAGACGAATTACCTGTACCTGACGTACAGCGACCGGGAGAACGACGTGCATTACCTTGGCGACCGCCGCTCCATCGTCGTGCTCGGGTCGGGCGCCTACCGCATCGGCTCGTCCGTCGAGTTCGACTGGTGCGGCGTGCAGGCGCTGAACACCATCCGGCGCGAGGGCTACCGCTCGGTCATGATCAACTACAACCCCGAAACGGTTTCGACAGATTACGACATGTGCGACCGCCTCTACTTCGACGAACTGACCTTCGAGCGCGTCATGGACATCCTCGAACTGGAAAACCCGCACGGCGTCATCATCTCCACCGGCGGACAGATTCCGAACAACCTGGCCGTCCGCCTGGACGAACACCGGATTCCCATCCTGGGTACCAGCGCCCGCAGCATCGACAACGCCGAAGACCGCCACAAGTTTTCCGCCATGCTCGACCGCATCGGCGTCGACCAGCCGCGCTGGAAGGAACTCAGCAGCCTGGACGACGTCAACGCCTTCGTACACGAAGTCGGTTTCCCCGTGCTGGTGCGTCCCAGCTACGTGCTGAGCGGCGCCGCGATGAACGTCTGCTCCAACGGGGAAGAACTGGTGCGCTTCCTGCAACTGGCAGCCAACGTCAGCAAGAAACATCCCGTCGTGGTCAGCCAGTTCATCGAGGAAGCCAAGGAGGTGGAAATCGACGCGGTGGCCTGCAGGGGCGAAATCGTCATGTACGCCATCAGCGAGCACATCGAGTTTGCCGGCGTCCACAGTGGCGACGCCACCATCCAGTTCCCGGCGCAGAACCTCTACGTCGAAACCGTCCGCCGCATCAAGCGCATCAGCCGCCAAATCGCCCGCGAACTGGACATCTCCGGCCCGTTCAACATCCAGTACCTGGCCAAGGGCAACGAAATCAAGGTGATTGAATGTAACCTGCGCGCCTCGCGGAGTTTCCCGTTCGTGAGCAAGGTACTGAAAATAAACTTCATCGACCTGGCCACCCGCATCATGCTGGAACTGCCTGTCGAGAAACCGAGCAAAAACGAGTTCGACCTGGACTGCGTCGGCATCAAGGCTTCGCAGTTCTCTTTCAACCGCCTGCAGAAGGCCGACCCTGTGCTGGGTGTCGACATGGCCTCCACCGGCGAGGTGGGCTGCATCGCCGACGACATTTCCGAAGCCGTCCTGAAGAGTATGCTCTCGGTCGGCTACCGGATTCCGGAGAAAAATATCCTCCTCTCCACCGGCGCACCGCGTCAAAAAGTATCCATGCTCGACGCCGTCCGCCTGCTGCGGAAAAAGGGATACAACCTCTACGCCACGGGCGGTACGCACCGCTTTCTCCGCGAAAACGGCATCGAAAGCACGCAGGTCTACTGGCCGAGCGACATCCGTCAGCCCCAGGCGCTCACGCTGCTCCACGAACATAAAATCGACATGGTGGTCAACATCCCGCGCAACCTGACGGCCGGCGAACTGGACAACGGCTACAAAATTCGCCGCGCCGCCATCGACCTGAACGTCCCTCTGCTCACCAACGCGCGACTGGCCGGCGCCTTTATCACCGCCTTCTGCACGCTCGATCCGGACGATATACAGATTAAAAGTTGGGACGAGTATTGATTATGCCTTGAAACGTTTGACCAGCTCGTCGTCCGTAAGGATGGACAGGATCGGTTTACCGTCGGGCGTCAGGCGGCTCGCCTGCGAGGAAAACAGCGCGCCGACAATTGATTCCATTTCTTCCGGCGTCAGCGTTTTGCCCGGATGGATGGCGGCGGCTTTGGCCAGGGAGAGGGCCAGGGTTTCCGTAGTACGTTCATCCATCGCTCCGCCGGCTTCCATGGCGCTGTTGAGCAATTCCCCGAGCAGGGCGGACGGGTCGCAGTCCTGAACGTCGGCCGGCACGCCGTTGATCGAATAACTGTTGTTGCCCAGCGGACTCAGGTCGAAGCCAAACCCCCGCAGTTCGTCCATCAAGACAGGAAGTATCGCCGCTTCCGACGCCGTACATTCGATGATTTCGGGAAACAGCAGTTGCTGTGAAACGCTTTTTTGCTGCCGTATGTTCGAAAGATACCGGTCGTAGAGGATGCGGACATGCGCCCGGCGCTGGTCGATCAACACCAGCCCCGACTTCAGCAGGGTGATGATGTACCGTCCCTTGTACTGAAAACACGGATGGGCCGTTTCCGGAAACAGCGTACCGTCACCCTCCGGCGGGAGCGCTTCCGGATAAGGGGGAATCGAACAGTCCGGCGGCAGGGTGCGGTCCTGTTCAAAGCCCCTGTACAGTTTCGCCCAGTCGCTTTCGCTGTAGGAAGGCCGGGCGGAGGCGCGGTGAAACGGGTTATAGGAAGGGTCTGCGTGGAGGCCGGGCGCCGCCGGCTCCCTTTCCGGCCGGTAAACGGGTATCTCAATGGCGCCTTCCGTATCGAAGTCTATGCTGGGTACGGCGTTGGCCTTGCCCAGGGCTTCACGGACCGCCGCCGTAAGAATCTGCCGGATCAGGCCTTCGTTTTCGAACTTGATTTCCGTTTTGGTCGGGTGGATATTCACGTCAATCGTCGAAGGATCCAGCGTCAGGTAGATGAAATAGTCCGGCTTTTCATCCGCCGGGATCAGCGATTCGTAGGTACGCATGATGGCCATGTGAAAATAGGGATGCTTCATAAAGCGCCCGTTCACGAAGAAATAATTCAGCGCGCCTTTTCGCTTGACGGCGCTGACCTGACCGACGAATCCTTCGATGCGGGCGATGGAATTGGGTGCGTCGAGCGTGAGGAGCGCCTGGTTGAGTTTTTTTCCGAACATGTTGACGATCCGCTGACGCAGACCCGAAACGGGCAACTGGAACGTTTCCGTATCGTTGTGATAGAGCGAGAAGGCGATCTGCGGACAGACCAGCGCGACTCGTTCAAATTCGGTCAGGATATTCCGAAATTCCGTTTCGTTGGATTTAAGGAATTTCCGGCGCGCCGGCACGTTATAAAACAGGTTCTTGACGGAGAAGACGCTTCCTTCGTGGCAGACGTCCGGCTCAATGGCGTCGAGCGCCGAACCGGAGATCGACAGTTTCGTCCCCAGTTCCGCCCCCTTGAGGCGCGTACGCAGTTCCACCTGTGCCACGGCGGCAACCGAAGCCAGCGCCTCGCCGCGGAAGCCCATCGTGCGCAGGGAAAAAATGTCCTGCACGGCCGCGATTTTGGAGGTAGCGTGCCGCTCGAAAGCCATCCGCGCGTCCGTTTCCGACATCCCCTTTCCGTCGTCGATCACCTGTATCAGCGTGCGACCCGCATCCCTGATGTTCACGGTAATGTGTGCAGCGCCCGCATCCACGGCGTTTTCCATCAGTTCTTTCACCACCGACGCCGGACGCTGTATCACTTCCCCCGCCGCAATCTGGTTCGCGATGTGATCGGGGAGCAAATGAATAATATCGCCCATTACCTCAGAAACAAATACCAGTACAACATTGCCAGCACCGCCAGCACGAGCAGCAGCCGCATGTTCCTGTATATCCGGTTCTGCATATCCTCGCCCTTCGACTTGCTTTTGCGCAGATGCCTGGTACCTTCGATAAAAGTACCCTTGACGGAAGGTTTATAGTCTTCCGGACGGTCCGGGAGGATCCCCATTTCGCGTTTTACCTTGTGGATGCGTTCCTCCAGCGCTTCCCTGCGCGGATCCCAATAGATCGGCTTATGTTCGAACTGGCGCGGCTTGCGCACATTATAAAAAGAAAATAATGCCATGATTCAGTTTGTTTGATAATTCAACCGCGAAGTTATTCAAAAATTCCGAACTGACTGCAAACGGAAGAAACCATGTTATACTGCGCGCGGTATAGTTTTGTGCATAAACAGGAAGTTAGTAGTTAGGAGTCATAAGGAAATAAGCAGTATATTTTATAAACCCTTAAATCCGCAGCCTCATAGTTTTCCACAAAAGACAAAGCGCTGATATAAAATAATATATCCAGCGCTTTGATAAGTGCAAGATTTCACCTATTTTTGTGATATCAAACAAAAAAAC
>JAISWC010000119.1 GCA_031271245.1 Tannerella sp.
CTTTTGGGACTCGGTCTGAAAATCCGGGGACGGCTGGACGGAACGCTCCGCCGCGACGGAGAACTTACACCCGATCGGGTCGGGCAGGCGCTCGGACGGGAGCCGCACTCGCGGTACGCCGTACCCGAAGTGGTCGAGCCGCGTCCGCCCGCCCTGTGCCAGGGTTGCGGACACCGCGATGTGTACGACGCCCTGAACGAGGTGCTGAAAGAGTTTACAGCGCCGAAGGTGTTCAGCGACATCGGCTGCTACACGCTGGGGGCGCTGCCGCCCTTCCGCGCCATCGACAGCTGCATCGACATGGGCGCCTCCATCACCATGGCCAAAGGTGCCTCGGACGCCGGCGTTCATCCTTCCGTAGCCGTGATCGGCGACTCCACGTTCACCCATTCCGGCATGACCGGCCTGCTGGACTGCGTCAACGAAAACAGCCGCGTCACCATCCTTATTTCCGACAACGAAACAACGGCCATGACCGGCGGACAGGATTCGGCCGGCACGGGACGCCTCGAAACCATTTGTGCAGGCATCGGCGTGGCGGCGGAGCACATCCGCACGCTCGTCCCGCTCAGAAAGAACTATGAGGAGATGAAGGCCGTCATCCGCGAAGAAATCGCGTATCCGGGCGTATCCGTGATTATTCCCCGGCGCGAATGTATCCAGACATTAACCAGAAAAAAGAAAAAAGCAAAGCAACAATGAAAACAGATATTATCCTGTCCGGCGTCGGCGGACAGGGCATCCTCTCGATAGCCGCCGTCATCGGCGAAGCCGCCCTGAAAGAAGGGCTGTACATGAAACAGTCCGAGGTACACGGCATGAGCCAGCGCGGCGGCGACGTGCAGTCGAACCTGCGTCTGTCGGACAGGCCGGTAGCTTCCGACCTGATTCCGCTGGGACAGGCCGACTTGATCATCTCTCTCGAGCCGATGGAAAGCCTCCGTTACCTGCCCTGGCTGCGGGAAGACGGCTGGCTGGTGACGAACACCCAGCCGTTCGTCAACATTCCGAACTATCCGGCCATGGAAAGAATCATGGACGAATTAGTCCGGCTGCCCCACCGCGTCCTGCTGAATGTCGAGGCCATCGCGAAGGAAATCGGTTCGCCGCGAACGGCCAATATCGTCATGCTGGGTGCGTCCGCGCCTTTCCTCGGCATCGAATATGAAAAGATCGCCGAAGGCATCCGCTCGATATTCGGCCGCAAGGGCGAAGACATCGTCGCCCTGAACCTCAAGGCGCTGAAGGCGGGCTATGAGGTGGCACAAACCGGACAGTCGTGAAAAAGTTTACCGGCACGCTCAGCCTGTTGCTGGCCTTTTCGCTGTCTGTAAAGGCACAACGGGATACGACGGATGTGGTGTACGTGGACGATGGGATGCCCGCGTTCACGATCGTCGCGGACGACGGAACCGAAACGCCGTCTTCTCTTTTCCGGGGGAACGTGATACTGATCAATTTCTTTGCCACGTGGTGTCCGCCCTGCCAGGCGGAACTGGCCGAAGTGGAAAAGACGCTCCGGCCGAAATACGGACCGCAGTCCGGTTTTGTGCTGCTGGTCATCGGCCGCGAACATTCGGACGCCGAACTGGCCGCATACAAGGCGAAAAAGGGGTTCGGGTTCCCTCTCTATCCCGACAAAAACCGGCAGATTTATGCCTCCTTTGCTACAGAACTTATCCCCCGTTCCTACCTGATCGACCGGAACGGGAAAATTATCCATGTGGCCAAAGGCTACCGGCCGGCGGAGTTCAAACGTATCCTGCGGATGATTGACAACGCGCTGGCGGCACCTTGACACTCAAGGAGAAATTTTTTAACGACGGGAATGTTCCCGTGGCCGTTTTACGGTGCTTCGCCCATCCGTTTCAGATAGCCGAAAGCCATGTGGAGTTTACCGTAGCTGTATTTTCTGCCCAGCCGGTTGTAGGCCGCTTTGAAGGAGGGTTTTTCCTGTTCCAGGAGCGGCCGGATGACCGTGCCGAGTTCTTCCAGTTCGGCCGGCGTGAAAAATCGCTCTACCGCGACTTCTTTCCCCAGAAACGCCGCCAGATGGCTTTCGACGGTCGAAACGGCCAGGTTGCGCTGCACGGCAATTTCTTCTATCGACAAGCCGCCGCTGAGAAGCGCCAGCGTCATGCGGCGAGTGTCGATTTTCGGCACGGCTTCCGCCGTCTTGCGTTTGCGGTCGGGAAGGGACGCGCCGCTTTCCGGCGAGGCCTTCTCCGCAGCAACGGTGAAAACGTCCTGCCGCACGGGGAGCGCCGGTTCCATGTCGCCGGCCAGCGGAATGTTGTTGTAGCGCACCCGTTTCATGTTTTCCAGAAACAGTTTCACATCGCTCTCCAGTTCGATGATGTTTTTGTGGAACGTTTTTGCCCGTTTGGGAAGTTTGAAGTGGGTGATGAAGTTTTGCAGCGGCGCCAGGATCCGCTCCCCCACCTGCTCGTAGAAATAATGCACGGCCTTTTGACACCGGTCGCGCAGGGCGCCGAGGTCGCCCGTCTGCTTTTCCTGTTCCGTCAAAACGAGCAGCTGACGGCGGAATTTCTCCGCCACCCCGTTCATTTCGTGCACGACCGGCCTGAAACTCTTACACAGTTTCCGGGCCGGTTCAAATTCTTCCGACGTTTTGTCTTCAAGCAGTTTCTCAAATTCCCGCAAAAACGTGAACATCGGCTTCCAGTCGAAATAGAGCAGCAACCGTTCCTGCCAGAACTTCCGTTTGCCGTCGACCAGGATGCGCCGAAGTTCCGTCTCGGACTTTTCCGTTCTGCTGAAATCGACGGCGTGGGGGTCGGTCATGACGCAGTCCGGCGAGACGCGCGTGCGCAGGACAATGCCGTCCAGCGAAGTACAGCGGCTCAGTGCGACGTAGGTCTGGCCGGCGGCGAAGGAGGCGCCGATGTCGATAATCGCCTTGTCGAACGTGAGTCCCTGGCTTTTATGAATCGTGACCGCCCACGCCAGTCGCAGCGGATACTGCGTGTAGGCGCCGATTTCCTCCTCCTGCATTTCGCCGCTGTCCTTGTCGAGCGTGTAGCGGATGTTCTTCCAGGTCTCCTTCGGCACCTGTACGGTCTCTCCGTTTTCGGGCATGAGCACCTGTATCTGTTCGGCGGAGATGCCGCTCACGTTGGCTATCTTGCCGTTGAAATAGCGCCCGTCCGGGTCGTTCTTGATGAACATGACCTGCGCGCCGGCTTTCAGACACAACTGCACGTCGGTCGGCAGGGCATAGTCGGGGAACTCGCCTTCCACCTTTCCCGCGAAAACGTAGGCCCGCCCGGCCAGCCGGTCCAGTTCCTGACGGTTCAGCCGGTCGGCCTTGTAGTTATGCGTTGTCAGCGTGATGTACTTGTCTTCGGGCGAAGGGACGAAATTCGGTTGCCAGCGCGCGTTCAGCAGTTGCATGTCTGCCGCGGACAGGCAGTTGTTGCGCACGTTGTTCAGCAGATTCACAAACGCCTGTTCCTTCTGTCGGTATACCTTCTTGAGTTCCAGGTAAACCGGCTGCGTCTGCCGGATGGCCTGGGCATGAAAGAAAAAGATGCTTTCGTAATGCGGTTTCAGCAGGGCCCATTCTTCCTCCTTCACGACCGGCGGCAACTGGAACATGTCGCCGATATACAGGATTTGCAGGCCGCCAAAGGGGAGCGCACTGCGGCGGATGATTTGCAGCGTCCGGTCGATGGCGTCGAGCGTGTCGGCGCGGAGCATGCTTACTTCGTCGATGATCAGCAGTTCCAGCTGACGCAGCAGGTCTAACTTCGCCTTGCTGAAACGGAACTTGTTTTTCTGGGACGAATAGCCGGGCACGTAAGGCTCAAACGACAACTGAAAGAGCGAATGGAGCGTAATGCCGCCCGCGTTAATGGCCGCCACCCCCGTGGGCGCCGCAACAATCGCATGTTTGTGCGTATGCTGGCGGATGTGCCGCAGAAACGTCGTCTTGCCCGTCCCCGCCTTGCCGGTCAGGAAGACATGCTCCGACGTCTCGTTGATAATCGTCGTCGCCATTTCAAAAACAGTGTTGTTTTCGTCGGATTGCTGAAGAAACATCATCGAAACTGTATTATGAGATTTTAGCAACAAAAATAAGAACTTTTTCGCAGGTGGACAGACTGGCGTCGTTTTTTTTTATTCCAAACGAGCGTACCGTCCCACCGGCGTTTTGAACCCGGTGCAGTACGGATCTTCGTTCCGCAGGTATTCCATGCTGAATCTTTTGCATTTCATGAAGTATGTATGAGATTACATGTTATTTTCGATATACCGCGCAAATATACTTTTCTGTTTGAATGAAAACGATTATCTTTGCGGCAATTTTTTAAGTAGCGGCAA
>JAISWC010000128.1 GCA_031271245.1 Tannerella sp.
TGCCGGATGTCCGTCCCGGAAATCACACGGGTCAGCACCGGCGTATTCTTCAGCGTGCGCGAAGTCATCGTGCCGGTGACGACCACTTCGTCGAGGAAGTGCGTGCGTTCGTCGATGCCCGCGAGGCTGTCGCCGGAAGTTTTGTCAAAAGGCGTTTGCGGGAAAGCATTACAGACAACACATAATAAAATCCCTGTTCCAATATAGCGCATCATTTTCACGTATAACGTATGTCCTGATTTGTCGATGCAAAGATATGCCGTAAAAAAAGGCGAAAAAATACCTAATCGTAATGAAATTGACGTGCGGAAACCCTCATTAATAGGTATGACAATTCACTGTTCATGTTTATTCATAGTTTTCACATCACTTCTTTGGAGGAAATTTTGTTCCTTTGCAATAGGTAATAACAAAAAGAACATAATCTATATGAGAAAGAAAACAGGATTAACAGGTATGATTATCTGTCTGCTGGCGGGGGTGGAGGCGTTTGCCTGCACGAATTTTCTGGTGGGCAGAAATGCGTCGACGGACGGATCGGTGATGATCAGTTACGCGGCCGATTCGCACAGTTTATACGGGGAGTTGTATCACTGGCCGGCGGCCGTCTGGCCGAAGGGCGCTCTGCTCGACGTCAGGGAATGGGACACGGGGAAGTTCCTCGGACAGATTGCGCAGGTGGAACAGACGTATTCGGTGGTCGGAAACATGAACGCGCATCAGGTGGCGATTACCGAAACCACCTTCGGCGGACGTCCGGAATTGGTGGACTCCACCGGCATCATGGACTACGGCAGTTTGATTTACATCGCCCTGCAGCGCTCCCGGTCAGCACGCGAAGCCATCCGGGTGATGACGGAACTGGTCGCGACCTATGGCTATTACAGCGGAGGCGAGTCGTTTTCGATTGCCGACAAACAGGAAGCGTGGATCATGGAGATGGTCGGCAAGGGCGCCGGCAGCAGGGGCGCCGTATGGGTAGCCATCCGCATCCCCGACGACTGCATTGCGGCGCACGCCAATCAGGCGCGTATCCGCCAAATCCCCTTTGACGACCGCGAGAATTGCCTCTATGCGCCGGACGTGGTGTCTTTTGCCCGCGAAAAGGGATACTTCTCCGGCAAAGACAGCGACTTCAGCTTTACGGAGGCCTACTGTCCCTGCGACTTTAGCGGGCTGCGGGCCTGCGAGGCGCGTGTGTGGGCGTTTTTCCGCAAGTATGACCAATCCATGGACAGGTATACCGATTTCATCAAGGGCGACGCGAGCCGGGAACCCATGCCGCTGTACATCAAACCGGATCGCAAACTCTCCGTGCGCGACGTGCAGAAGGGCATGCGCGACCATTTTGAGGGAACAGACCTGGACATGACGCGGGATGCCGGTGCGGGACCCTACAAGGTGCCCTACCGCTGGCGGCCGATGCACTTCACGGTCGACGGACAGGAATACCTGAACGAACGCGCCATTGCCACCCAGCAGACCGCCTTCGTCATCGTCCCCCAGATGCGCGGCTGGCTGCCGGACGCGCTGGGAGGCATCCTGTGGTTTGGCACGGACGACGCCGACATGACGGTCTTCAACCCGGTATACGCCTCGTCGCTGGACGTGCCGGACTGCTATCGCACCGGCAATGGCGACCTGCTGACCTTCTCGTGGACGTCCGCCTTCTGGATTCACAACTGGGTGGCAAACATGGCCTATCACAAGTACAGTTTCATGATCCGGGACATCCGCAGGCTGCAGGACGAGATCGAAGGCGGCTACGAAACGCTCCTGCCGGCCATCGAACAGGCGGCGCTGGAGATGCACCGGCACAGTCCGGACGAAGCCCGAATGTTCCTGACGTGGTTCAGCCGGACGAATGCCGGACAGGTCACCGAACGCTGGAAAAAACTGGGCGAGTATCTGCTCGTCAAGTATATGGACGGAAATGTGAAGAAGGAGGAAAACGGCGCGTTCAGGCGCAATCCCTACGGACTGCCCGCTTCGCCCGATTTCCCCGGATATGACGAAGCGTATTACCGGAGCATCGTGGAGAGCGCCGGCGAACGGCTGAGAGTAAGATAGCAAGATGAAACAAAAGGATTTTATGAAAAACTGTAAAACGAAAGGAACAATGAAAAAGCTGTTATTGACAGGTATAGTGGCGCTGTGTGCGGTCTGGGGCCAGGCACAGCAGGGACACGCGTCGGCCGGCGCGAGGCTGGGATACGCCGCCGAGTGGGAGACGGTCACCCTGGGAGTGGATTACTGCTACCATTTCCTCCCCGACTTCCGGCTGGCGCCTTCGCTCACCTGCATGGTGCGAAACAGGGGTATGAGTGCATGGTATATGGATGTGGACTGCCATTACATGGTGGCGGTATCGGAGCTGTTTTCCTTCTATCCGATTGGCGGCCTGGGGCTGTCGCTCTGGAGACCGCACGTGTTCGGAACGGATGCCGCCGCACGACTGGGACTCAACATCGGCCTGGGCGCCGAATTAAGGCTGTTGCCCGAAATCTCGGCAGGCCTGGACATGAAGTACAATATCATCGGTACATACGACCAGGCGCTGGCTGCCTTTAGGGTAGCATACCACTTTTGAATGGAGAATGGAGAATGGAGAATGGAGAATGAAAAAGCGGTTCTTCGCCGTCGGACATAATGACGGTCGTTTTCGGCGTGAAAACGGAAATGTAATTCATTCGGAAGAAACGGTGTTCTTATTCTTACTGATTTTCCAATTCCCGATTCCATACTGATTTTATTTTAATGACTCATGTTACGCACAATCACATATAACGTTCCCGACGGATCTGATCGGAATCCGGTTGTTTGTGCGTAACATGAGTTAATGATTGATGAGTCTGTTCGGTTGGGGCGAAAAATTTTTCGCCCCAACACACCCTACGTGCGGTGCGGCAGACCTGTTATAGGGTGTAAATGTTGTCCCGCAGATTGCGGCAGACTTGTTTCAGGGTGTAACAGGTGTCCCGCAGGTTGCGGGGGACAATTTACAGGGTGTAACAAGTGTCCCGCAAGTTGCGGGAGATAATTTACAGGGTGCAACAGGCATTACGCTTTCCCTCCGGACAAAGGTCTGTCCGAAAGTGGATGCAGTCCCGTCAGCAGGCAGCCATTCTTCAAGGCGCCTTTGTATCATCCCGAATAAGGAGCGGCGAATCGAGGAACAGCAGCCCTGCCGGCTATCCGGTTTTTATCCAGCTGTCTGCAAGCATATAGGCAATCGTAAGTCCGAGAGCGCAGAGGACCGTCCGGATTTGGGCGGGAGTATAGACGGGCGGTTCGTCCGTCTGTGCCGGTTTTCCGGTTATTCGACGCGTCCGGTGATACAGCCGGTATCCCGCATAGCCGAAAAGACTGCCCGCCAGGGCGCCCGGGATGATGTCCGAAATGAAATGTACGCCCATGTATATCCGCGTATAAGCCATGAGTATGCCCCAAAGCAGAATGACCGCCGTGTAGAAGCGGTAGCGGAAGAGCAGCAGGGTGAAGACGGCGAATCCGAACGCATTGGCGGCGTGACTGGATATGAAACCGTAGCGACCGCCACGGTAGTTGCCGATGATTTGCACCTGATCCATAAAGTCCGGGTGACCGGTGGGACGGAGACGGACAAAGAAGGGTTTGCAGAAGCCGGAAGCAAACTGGTCGCAGCAGGTGATCACCAGCGCCAGGAATATCAGGATCGTCAGCGATTCTTTCCAGGGTTTCCGGTAAAGAAGCGTGAAAAGAATGACCGCTGCGGCCGGCAGCCAGACAATTTTGCCGGAATAGAGCCAGATAAAACGGTCCCAAAACGGCGTATGTCCGCCGTTAAGCCACAGGAACGCTTCGCGTTCACATTCCAGTATCCACTCCAGCATCATATTGCGCTATATTTTTTCGATGTCCTTTTGATGAATCCAGCCGACGCTGCCGTCTTCCAGTTCGATTTCGTTCCATTCGCCCAGCGTGCTCCGGATAAACACCTTGACGCCTTCGTGCAGGACAAACAGGTCTCTTCCGCTGGCGTCGGGCGAACTTTTAACCGTGACCGTCGGGGCAAAGACGATGGCGCCGGTGCGTTCGGTCAGCGCCTTCCGCTCGTTCCAGGCAAAGAGATTGGCGCAGATGACGATCGTCAGCAACACCAGCGCCGCGTAAAAACCGATTTTCCGCAGGCGCATCCACTTGGCAAAGAAGTAGAGCGTCAGGCAGCCCGCAAACAGGATGAACCCGATCAGGCCGATGGCCGCCCACGTGTCTACGCCGCACAGGTTCTGCACCGCGCGAAACCACTGGATGATGAACCATTCGCCCAGCGGTTCGATGTTGTCGGTCGTGCGCGACTTTGCGATTTCCAGGTTGACGCGCGCATCCCGGTCGCCGGGCTGCATCAGCAGCGCACGCTCGTAGTTCAGGATGGCCGGGGCAATCTTTCCTGCTTTGTAGTACGCATTTCCCAGATTGTAATACACTTCGTGCGCGTCTCCGTAATGCTTCAAAACGCTTTCGTACAGTTCGATCGCTTTGGCATAGTCTTCCTGCGCATACGCCGTTTCCGCTTCTCTGAGGGCTTCCTGCGCCGCCAGGCCGTGCACGGTTCCTGCGAAGAGCAGGAGAAGAAACAGTTTCTTTAACGTTTTCATAATCCTTACCGTTTAATGGTATTTTCCATCCGGCCGATGGCATCGACCGCCTGCCTGAACAGCACGTCCATTGCGTCCGGGGCCTGGCTGGGCGCGTAGCGCGCAAATTCGCAGGTGTTCAGTATTTCCATAAATTCGCCGGACAGCGCCCCGTCCACGCCGTATTTCGACAGTTCCACCTCGACGTTGTCTTTCGTCAGGTGCGAGAGCGGAATGTTCAGCTTGTCGCTCAGGTAGCCCCAGACAGCCCGGAGCGTCTCGTCATAGAAGGCTTCCTTCATCTGCACCTTCAGCAGTTTTCCCGCCTTCTTCAGCCGCCGGACGGCCATTTTATTGGCTTTTTTCGTGCGCACCAGTGCGATGTTGGCATTCTCCTTCATCTGTTTGCGGTAGATGACGAAGAAGGCGATGAAGAGCATGATTACCGTCAAGTAAACCAGGAGATAGGTCGGCGACCCGAAGAACAGGTCGCGGCTGGGGTGGAAATGCGCGTTTCCCAGTTTGAGGTAACGGATGTCCTCGCCGAAGCGCCTGACATTTTCCCTGTTCGTGAAATTCGATACCACCGGGTCGGCGCCTTCTCCGTCGGCGCCTTTTTCGACATGCAGCGACCAGGCGTCCGAGCGCAGCGTTTTGTAGGCGCCGTCTTTCGGGTCGAAATACGAAAATGCGACGGCCGGAATCTCAAAGTCGCCGGCATAGCGCGGTATGGCCATGTATTCGATGGTTTTCGAGCCGCTTGTGCCGCCGGTTGTCGTCTTGATTTTCGTGTCGACTTTGGGGTCATACACTTCGAAATCGTTCGGGAAGGTGACTTCCGGATTTTTCGCGATCCGGATGTTTCCGCTGCCGTAAAGCGTCACCGTCACCGTCACGGCTTCGTTCACCTTCATGTTCGCGGTATTGATGGACGCTTTCATCATGTAGTTTCCCACGGCGCCGCTGAACGATGCCGGTTTGCCGGGGGGCAAGGGCTTGACGTCGATGGTCGCCGCCGGCGAGGTCAGTTCCTTTTTCACGTCCTGGTAGGATTCGAAGAAATCGTCGAAAATACTGCGTATCTTCTTTTGCGTGCGTATCCGCACGACTACGTCGAACTTGCCGGATTCGACGGTGATTTTGCCCGAACGCTGCGGATAGAGATAAGTCTGTTTCAACACAGCCGTACGGTAATTCCGTCCGTTGTAGTTTTCCAGCGTCCATTGCGGATTCACCTCGATGTCCTGTGCCAGGAATCCTTCAAATTCGGGGAATTTCAAACTCGGAACGCCGGCCACGTCTATCAGCGAATATATTTTAAAGGTCACCAGAAAACCTTCCTGCTCATAGACACTCTGCCTGGATACGTTCATGCGGATGAACAGGTCTTCGCTTCCGATACCGGTGGGCGAGGCAACCGGCTGGCCTCCGCCTCCTCCCTGCTGGCTGCCGGCCGTTCCGGATGGGTCGGGAGGAAGGACTTTTATCACCAAGGCATTGGAGACGTAATTGGCATTCTTGACCTTGATGGAGGCCGGCGCAAGGTTGAACGTTCCTTCTTTTTTCGGCATCAGGATGTAGGTGAAGGTCTGTGTCACCGAACTGCTCTGTACGCCGTTAATGAACTGGATGCTTCGCGATACCGAGGGAGTAGGCCCCATCAGCACCTCGAAGTCGGGAAGGTCCGGTATGCGAAGCTCGCGGCCGTCGTCGACGTTGAGCGTATACGTCAGCCGGAACTGCTGCCCCATGACCACCGCCTCGGGAGCGGCGGCCCTGAATGTCACCTCGTCCGCTTTCAGGTACGTCCCCGCGGCGAAGCATATCACTGTGAACAGGAAAATGACAGTCTGTCTCATATCGGTTTTCGTTTTTACTGGTTTACCACTGTTTGTCGGTTCTGCGACGTTCCTGCTGTTTCGCCTGCGCCTTCTTTACCTTTTACTGCGTATCCTTT
>JAISWC010000299.1 GCA_031271245.1 Tannerella sp.
ACGAAATACAACTGCATGAACTGTCATTCGTTTTGCATGCAAAACCCGGAAAAGATGCTGTTTCACATGCGCGAGGCCTTTCCCTGTACGGTGCTGATTGACGGCGACCGCATGGAAAAGCTGAATACCAAAACGGAACAGACTCTCTCGGCGCTGGTCTATCCCTCCTGGCATCCGTCGGGCAGGTATGTCGCCTTCTCGGTGAACAGTACAAAACAGGCGTTCCATACGGCCAGTCCAAACCGCATCGAAGTATTTGACCTGGCTTCGGACGTGGTCGTATATGATGTGGAAAAACATGAAATCATCACTGCACCGGAGTTGTTTTCGCCGGAAGCGTTCGAAACGTTCCCTGCCTTTTCGCCGGACGGATGCACGCTGTTCTTCTGTTCGTCCGACACGTTCAGGATGCCGGAGGAATATGCAAGCGTAAAATACAGCCTGTGTTCCATCCCGTTCGACCCGGAACAGCGCCGTTTCGGGACAGAAGTCGACACGCTTTTTCAGGCCGGAACGCATCAGAAAAGTGTTTCTTTCCCGCGTGTCTCGCCTGACGGGAAATTCCTGATGTTTACGCTGGCCGGTTACGGGAATTTCTCGATATGGCACCGGGATGCCGACCTGTACCTGCTGAGCCTGAGCGACGGGACCGTCCGTCCGCTGGATGCACTGAACAGCGACGAGGTCGAAAGCTATCATTCCTGGAGCAGCAACAGTCGCTGGGTTGTTTTCAGCAGTCGGCGCCTGGACGGGCTGTCGTCCGTATCTGGCTTATGTGAACGCCGGCGGCGTGGCGTCGAAACCTTTTCTGCTTCCGCAAAAAAACGCCGATTTCTATCATGGTTTCATGAAGTCCTTCAATATTCCCGAATTTATCACCGGAAAAGTACAGACACGGGGATTTGCCGTCAGCCGGAAAGTGAAGAACGACAGGGGCATTGACGTGACCTTCGCCGGAACCGGCTGGAGTGACCGTCTACAGAGATAACCCGCCTCGAAAAATAAAAGCTGAAAAACGGAGGTAATTCAAACGGTCGCACTCCAACTTTTGCATCCCGATGTGATGCAACGTTGCATCTCAAACTTCCTCCAGCGCGTAGTACTGATAGTCGCGGGTAAGGGTTTGGAGCAGGGTTTCGTCGTCGACCGGCGGATTGATCTTCAGAAACCGGCGAACCTTAATGCTCAGTTCGCGGAGGCGCTGCGGACGTTCCGCGTCGTGACGGAACAGCGTCTGGCCAATCAGGTTGACCTGTTCCAGCGACAGGTTTTCGGCCTGCGGGAAGACCGGACGGTAGTCGGCGCCCAGGTGCGCAAATTCATCCAGCGTGACGTTGATTTGGTGATAGTTCTTCTCTTTTATCACCAGCGTGCCGGCGGCCAGGTCGCCTGTCCGCTGGTTGTTTTTGGTCAGCAGGATGAACAGCAGACCGAGACACTGGAACAGATAGACGTCTATCAGCAGAAACAGCCAGCGCAGCAGGCTGGCGCCCAGCGTCGGCGTGCTACCGTCCTTCATCACCACGCGCAGGCCGAGCAGTCGCTTCCCCGGCGACTGTCCGCGGTTGAAAAGCTCCCACAGGAGCGAATAAAACAGCGCGGGGACGAGAAACAGCAGGAAGATTACCATATACACGGTGTCGTTGAGGTACGTGTCCGGGATGTACTTGTAGCCTTGGAGGATGACCGCGACGAGGGCCGTTTCGTACACGGAAATCAAAATCATGTCCGCCATCCGCGCCAGCAGGCGTTCGCCGGCGCCGGCCGGCGTCTGGTCTATCTGTACGTACTGGCCGGTAATAATCGTTGCATCTGCCATCTTTGTTTCTTTTTATTCGGTTCGATTTGCAAATGTATGAATAAAAGCCGTATTTTTGCAAAAACTTTTGAAGGGCATCCCCTGTGGATGACCGTTGCAGCAGGGTTCAATGATGAAAGAAATATCATTCATACGTCAGCATATCGAGAAGTGGAAACAGCTTGAATCGGTGGTGGACAGGGTGTCGGAGGAACATCCGGAACGCCTGGCGGACGCCTATATGGAAATCACGGCCGACCTTTCGTTTTCACGGAGTCATTATCCGCGTTCGCGCATCACCGTTTACCTGAACAACCTGGCCTCGGCGCTTCACCATTCCCTGTACAAAAACAGGAAGGAATCCGGGTCGCGGATCGTCGCGTTCTGGAAAACCGAAATCCCGCGCGTCATGTACGACTCGCGGAAGGAACTGCGTTATGCCTTTTTGGTGTTCCTGATCAGCGCGGCCATCGGCTGCCTGTCCACGCTGAACGACGACCTGTTTCCCCGCCTCATCATGGGAAACGGCTATATCGACATGACGCTCAACAACATCGAACGGGGCGAACCGATGGCGGTCTACAGAAGCATGTCGCCCGTGCCGATGTTCTTCTACATCATGATAAACAACGTGCGCGTGTCGTTCATAGTTTTCCTGCTGGGGCTGCTGAGCGGATTCGGCACAGGCGTGGTGCTGTTCTACAACGGCGTGATGATCGGGACGTTTCAGACGTTTTGCTTTCAGCAGCACGTGGGACTGGAATCGCTGCTGACCGTCTGGCTGCACGGGACGCTGGAGATTTCGGCGGTGGTGGTGGCCGGAGCGGCCGGGTTTGCGCTTGGCAACGGATGGCTTTTCCCGGGGACGTATCCGCGCGGCTACGCCTTTCGCCGGGGGGCGGTGCGGGGACTGAAAATCGCCGTCGGAACGACGCCCGTCTTTATCCTTGCCGCCTTTATCGAAAGTTTCCTGACACGCCATACCGAAACGCCCGCCGGGATTCGCGGCGGGTTTATCCTCCTTTCGCTTGCATTTGTCATTTACTATTATATTTATTTACCCAAACGATTCAGTCATGAACATTCCTCCAAATCCTAAAATTCAGTTTTACAGAGTACGGACGTTTAACGAAAAGATGAACGTCACCTTCGACTTCCTGCGCGAGAACCTGAAACCGCTGCTGAAGTTTTCTTTCTATGTGATATTGCCCGTCTGCCTGATACAGTCCTTTTGCATGGACACCTTCATGCGGGTGTACATGAGTCTGTTTGACATATCGGATATCAATATCGATTTCGTTGTCGTCGCAGGCTATTACGTCCTGGTGCTACTGTGTACCCTGCTGGGGTCCGTTCTCCTTTCGGCGCTGGTGTGCAGTTTGATGCAAACGTATGAACGGCGCGACAGACGTCTGGAAGGACTTGTCTTTGCCGACTTCAGGGCATCGTTTGTGACAAACTGCGTCAAGGTGGCGAAGATTTTGCTGTTTACCTTTGGCGTGTTCTTTGCCGCCGTGGCCATCCTGTCGCTGCTTGCCTGGATGTCGCCCTGGACGCTGGTGCTGACAGTTCTCCTGCTGCTGGCCGGAAGCATTGCCTTCATGGTACCGGTCTCCCTGCTTACGCCGCTTTACCTGTTCGAAGACCTGTCCTTTGCCGACGCCCTGCGCAAGTCGATGAAGTACGGGTTTTCCGCATGGGGCGAGACGTTTCTTGTCCTGCTGGTTTTCGGGCTGCTGGCCAACATTGTCGGCAGCATGACAAGCATACCGTGGACGCTCGTGACCATCGTCGGCTCCGTTTTCTCGCTCGCTTCGCCCGATGCGGGCATTGCCTCCTCCATCTGGTACCGGTTTCTGACGTATATCCTGGGCGTGATCATGGCTTACGGGACGTATGTCAGCGTCATTGTCAGCGTGGGGGGAACGGCCTTCCAGTACTTCCACCTGCGCGAGAAAAGGGAAGGCGTCACCATGAAGACGGACATTGCAAACTTTGACCGCCTGTAACCGTGATGCATCCGGCTGACACCATCGTTTACGACGCGGCCAAAATCGCCGCATACCAGGCCGACGGACGCTTCGACTACAACAGCCGGCTGAGCGCCCCGGACTACAGTTTCCTGGAAATCATCCAGCGCTGGCTGGCGCAGTGGTTAAACTCCATATTCGACGGCGAAACGGCGAACAGCGTGGCTGCGTGGCTGCTGATCGGCTTTTTCGCGCTGGTTGTGGGACTGGTCGCTTTCTTCATCTACAAAAAACGTCCGGAACTGTTTCTCCGGGAGAAAAGGAAACCGCTTTCCTACGAGATAGAGGAAGAGAATATCTACCGCATCGACTTCGAGCAGGAACTGGAGACGGCGCTGTCAGTGGGCGACTTCCGCCTGGCCGTGCGGATGCTCTACCTCCAGACGTTGCGTCTCGCAGCCGACCGGCAATGGATTGACTGGCAAATCTACAAAACTCCGACGGAATACATTTACGAACTGAAACCGGCCGGTCTGAAGGCTTCGTTTCGCGATTTCACCGGCCGTTTCCTGCAGGTACGCTACGGCAATTTCCGGGCCACGCGCGAACTGTTCGACGCCATGCGCCGCCTGCAGGACGAACTCAGGAAGGGAGGCGACGAATGAAACCGACGGGCAACAGGCTGTATTTCCCCCTGCTGGCCGTATGCCTGCTGCTGGTATTCCTGTATCAGTACTATACGCCGAAGGAGTTTGTCTGGCGACCGACATTCAGCAAATACGACCGGCAGCCGTTCGGCAGTTACGTGTTCGACGACGTGCTTTCTTCTTCCATCGAAGACTATCGGGTCGTCAATCAAACGTTTTACCAACTGCTTCGGGAAACGGAAGACGCGGCCTGGCCGGAAGAACCGGAAGCATGGGAAGCACGGGAAGAGTCGGAAGCCTGGGAAGAGCCGGCCGTCGAGCCGCTTCCTCCGGAGGAACGGCGCTCCATCCTGGTGACGGAAGAACACGCCGCTTTTTCGGACGTAGACGTAAGGGCGCTGCAAAAACTGCTGAAACAGGGCAACAAGGTGATGCTGTGTCTCGGTTTCTTCGGGAGCGCCCTGCGCGACACGTTTTATTTCTCGGAAACGTACGATTCGTTCCCCTATGCGCAGGACATAGTGCGACATGCAAGAAGCGGCCTTCAGCGCGACAGTCTTTTGCTGGGCGTCGACTCGCTGCATCCGGAAAGGATTTATGCCGTCTTTCTGCACATGCACCCGAACATCCTGAAGGAAGGGATTGAGCGCTATCACTGGGAAAATCCGGAAGATTCGATTCGATGCTCGCGCCTGCGCTGCGATGCCTTCCAGGTGCCGGTACGCAACGGGAAGGGCGAAGCCGTTGCACTACGTCTCTTCATCGGCGAAGGCGAACTGTTTCTGGTCAGTACGCCGCTGATGTTCACGAACTACGGCCTGCTGGACGGCGACAATGCCTCGTATGCCTTCCGCCTGCTTTCGTACCTGAACGGCCTTCCGGTGATACGGACGGAGGCCTACGGCGTCAACAGCGTCCGGTCGGAAAGCCCGCTGCGTTACCTGCTGAGTCAGCCGCCGCTGCGATGGTCCCTGTACGTCGCGCTGGCCACGCTGCTCCTGTGCATGATTTTCGCCGCCCGGCGACGCCAGTGGGTCATTCCCGTCGTCCGTCCCCCGGCCAACGAAACACTCCGCTTCACGCAGCTGATCGGCAACCTCTATTACCAGCGGAAAGACTATAAAGACCTGCTGTGCAGGAAATATCTATACTTTTGCAGCGAAGTGAAGCAGCTAAGCGGTTTCGACATGCTGTCCGGCGAACCGGAACGCGAAATCAGCGCCCGGCTGGCGGAGAAAACGGGACAGGATGACCGCCAGACCTGGCCGGCATTCCGGGAACTGAAATACCATCTGCGCGAACAGACGCCGGTGAGCGAGGAGGAA
>JAISWC010000302.1 GCA_031271245.1 Tannerella sp.
GATACCTATGTTTTCGCCGACATTCACGTCCCTGGCAATCAGGGCCTGCGAGACGAGCCGCACCTGTGTGGCAAAGTCCGTCCACGACACCGGATACCAGTGACCGTCGGTTTCGTCGCGCCAGCGGATGGCTGCCCGGTCTCCGTACTTTTCCGCCTGGCGGTAGACGAGTTCTGCAAAGTGATAACAGAATGGCATTTTTTTTTCGATTAGTGACAGTTGTTTTTACAGTTTGTGAATGATATTCAGTATCTGATCGCCCAGCCCGACGGTATATCCCTGCGAGACAAAGACGATACGTCCGAACGTGTCGGCGATGACAAAGACCGGCAGGCGGTCGGCAGCCGACAGTTTCAGGGCGTCCGCCAGCATACCGGCTATGCGGTTGTCCGTGTCCACTCCGCAAGTGACGGTCGAGGGCATGACGCCAAATTCTTTCGAGTCATACTGTTGCAGTGCCTGTTCGTCCCTGAACAGGAAAATCAGGCTCCGGTTCCAGCGTTCAAAATCTTCCCTGAGCCGGGCTATATCGCGCAGGGCGTGGTTAGTCGGCTCCTGCCGCGCATCCAGAAGGGCGATGACGAAATAGCCGCGTCCGGTAACATTGAGGATCGACGTCTCCTGTCCGCCGCCGGCCGGGCGGAAGGTGGCTTCGGCATTCAGGTGACCGATGACCCGGACGTCGTCCGCATTTTCGCGCATGACCAGTTCTGTCGACGTATGCTCTCCGGCTTTCACCGTAAAGGAAACCATCCGCGTCAGCACCTTGCCGCTTGCCAGGCGTGTGCCGCTTACCAGCAGGTAATTTCCTTCGTCAACGGGCCGCGGGTGTTTCAGGATGCCGGCCCACAAATCGCCCTGTTCCATGTCGGCCACAGCGCCCCGCCGCTCGAAGTTCAGTGTCTGCAACTGTGCGTCCGGACGTATTTTGGCGATGGTGAAATGGGTGTAATACTTCGGATTGTCGAGGGCCGGGACCGGCGAACAGGAGGCCGATACAAAACCCTGTCGGGCGATGCCCGGCCCGGCTTCGAAGTCGACGTCCATCCATTGATTCCGGTAATACTGCACTTTACCGGTCACGCGTTCGATACGTGCCGGAATACCCATGCTGCGCGCCAGCGCCACAAAAAATATTTGCCGCGAACGGGCGTCGGCCAGGCGCGCCTTCCATACACCGGCCGGCATGACGGGAATGCGCTGGGGATTGAGTTCGTCCCGCACGGCGATGTGGCGGCTGACCCAGTCGACCAGCGTCTGCGGGTTTTCGCGCGCGGATTCGACCAGCGACGCCGGCGCCTGTTCTGCAAAGAAGCGTTTGTAGGGCGTCAGCAGTTCGTTGGCTACGCGCGGATTGAGGACGCAGTTCCGGAACAATTCCGTCTCGGAGATGGAAGGACTGTCCGCGGAAGGCGGATGGCGGTAGAGGCCGTCCGGGATGGACGGCGTATGATGCAGATGGTCGAACAGCGTGGCGGCCGGTGTGTCGCGCAGGTCCTTTTCCGAGACAGTTTCCAGCAGCGCCACGGCCAGCGGACGCTGTTCTGCGGATGCGCCGCGCAGGAAGGTTTCAATCTCC
Source organism: Tannerella sp. (assembly GCA_031271245.1). Lineage (GTDB taxonomy): Bacteria > Bacteroidota > Bacteroidia > Bacteroidales > Tannerellaceae > Tannerella. The sequence continues at coordinate 1,580 of JAISWC010000302.1, forward strand.
GCCCCGTTGCCGCGACTTTTCAGGAGAAACGTTTTTGTCTTTTCCGTATCAAGGGAAAGTTCACCGGCCAGAGAAGTGGCCTCTTCTTCCGTGCAGAAAGTCGCTACGTAAGCATTGCGGATGCGGTCTTCCTCCGCCAGGCGAAGGGCGTTTGCCTCCTTTTGCGCCTCCGTCGCCTCCACCGGGATATTCCCTTCCGGCGGCGGCGTCATGTCCCACTCCTCAACGATTGCATCGCCCGGCTGCCTGTCCAGGATAATCGTGACGGCATCCTCTTTTCCGAAGCTGACCGGTTTGTATCCGAAACGTCCGTCCTTCGTCGCCCAGACCAGCAGGTCGCCTTTCCCCGCCGAAAGCGAGCAGTGTCCGTCGCTGTCCGTCGTTTTCCGCGCGACGGAGTAGAACTCGGCATAGTTGTACAACTTGAACTCCACCAGCGCACCGGCTACCGGGCGGTTATCCGCGCCCACGACCGTCACGGCGGTACGGGCGGCGGGCGCATAGTTGCGGATGACGTTGATCTCCGTGTAACATTCCGTCTGTTCCATGATTTCCTCCGTTCCGCTGTAACGGCCGAAGACTTTGGTATGCATCAGCATAGCGCGGGCGGCGGGCGTGTTGAACCAGGCGAGGTTCAACACCGGTTCCGGTTCGCAGGCGCCGAGGAAACACCATTCACCGTCGACCCAGGCCTCGACCCAGGCATGATTGTCGTCGGTATGCGCCCAGCGGGGCGTGTAGACCTGTCGCGCGGGAATGCCGACGGCACGCAGGGCGGCAGTCGTGAAGGTCGATTCCTCACCACAGCGTCCAAAGGCCGTCCTGACGGTGGCCAGCGGTGAGCTTGTCCGTCCGTCGGAAGGCGTATAGACCGCCTTTTCATGACACCAGTGATTGACCTCCAGCACGGCTTCGCGCAACGAAAGCCCCTTCACGCGGTCTTTCAGTTCTTCGTAAAAGACCGTCCGGCTGCTATCCAGATTTTCGTTGTTGACGCGCACGGGCAACACGAAATGACGGAAGACGTCTTCAGGAATTTTCTTTCCCCAGGGCATTTCCTGTTGCGCCGTGAAGCTCGCGCGCACATTTTCCAGATAAAACTCGCCGGAATAGTCGGCCACGTCGCCGACGGGCATCCAAGCGTAGAGGAACATCAGCGCTTCACGTTCGCGGATCGTCATCTCCCGGTCGAACACCGAAAAGAGAGTGCGGTCGGCGAAAGCGGTCTGTTTTGTCTCAAACGCTTTTGCAACTTCGTTTCGACTGGTTGCATCGGAAATAAAATGAGACTGTGACGAAGTACAGCTTATTCCCGTCAGCAAGGCTATTCCCAGGCCGGTAATCATATGACAGCAGGTATTCATACGCATCTATTTGGGTGCAAAGATACCTATTCCAAATGGATTTACCGCTTTCGTCTTTCAAGTGGGCTATCTTAATCATTGGGGCGAGAGCTCGAGCCTCTCCGGGGTTACTGAAAAAAAGGCAGTTACCGATAACGGGACTGTCTTTCTATACTGTGCGCTGGATACATTTGACTGTGCCGATTTAACTAAATTGCAAACGACTAATATTCGTAAAACGCTTATTTTAAGAATAAAAAAGGATTCGTACAGGGCTAATTTCCCTGGAGAAATTGGCGATTTCCATAGGGCTTTTGGCAATTTCCACACAGTATTTTCGGACGATATTTTATAATATATGCCTGTCAATCCGTGTGCATGGATGTAAACGATTTGCCGGAAACCTTCTTTTTAAAGCGTGGAATAATAGTGTCCTCCGTTCCTTAGTAACATGTAAAAAATAAATTGGTAATTTAATCTGTTTTTATCAGGTAATTCCATTAATGTTTTGTTATTTGATTGATTCTCATCTGCAAAGACAGCAAAAACAGTTGATACTTACTTCATTTTTTTCGCTTTTCTTATCCTGAACTCAGGTTAGTACTTTCATGCCGCTCCATTCTCCATTCAAATGACACACCCCCTGCCCCCTCTCAAGAGGGAAAGTGACGTCGACCATCCCGACGCCTGTCACGAATGGCATTCTCAACGCTCCGGTAAACCGGTAGATGGTATTTATTTCGCGTTACTTAATGGACATTTTGGGTGGTGCA
>JAISWC010000304.1 GCA_031271245.1 Tannerella sp.
TCGGCTGTACGGATGGAGACGTAATCGCCGTCGGCCTGGAGATACAGAATCTCTTCTACAGGAATAATCTTGATTCTTTGACCGTTGCGTACGGTGATACGTTCCACGGCGGCGACGGCAGGGGCCGGTTCCGGCGGCGGGCTGACCGGAACCGGCTCCGCAGCAGGTTGTTCCGTGACCGGGGAAAGACAGTAGAGCCGAAATATCACCAGTCCCAGCAGCGTGATGAAAAGGCGGAGCGGCACGGAGGCAAGCATCTCCCCGAACGCTTCCGGGAAACAGAAATACAGTATCGCCGTCTCGAGGCCGACCACGCAGACGGTGGCCAGAATCGAAAGCAGGAGGACAAAAATATGCCTGTAGAGCGGGGGTGAATCCCCGGGCAGGGCGTAGTGGAAGATATTCCACAGCATTACGCCGGTCAGCGCAAGCAGGACGCCGTAGACCGCCGCGTCCGCCAGACGGCCGGTCGCAGACAGATTCCCGGTCAGGAAGGCATACGCCAGGGCGAATACGGAACAGGCGACAAGATAGCCGTTTCTGCCTTTTTCAAACGGATACATCGTTCATCCTACTCAATGGATACGCCGCCGCACACACATTCGGCCACAATAATCAGCTTCTTTTCCGGACAGGACGGCGCCGTCCGGGCGGCGCGCGAGTCGTTCACACCGCCGGCCATGATTTTGGCCGGGACGACTTCAATGTACCAGTCCGGCGGAACCTGAATCTCAATGCCGCCGAAAAGCGCCCGGGCATACAGGTACGTCTCGCCGTCCGGAAGCGAGGTATGACGCAGGTTGAGTTCGATACCTCCAAACGTCGCATCCATGTTGCCACCCTTGAATTCGGGGTCCAGAATGACCTGTTCAATGCTTCCGAAAAGACTCTGATAGTTGATTTTTCCTTCCTCGTTTTCCTGGGTCACGGAGCTGTATCTGTTCTTGCCGTACCTCCGGAAGTGTTCCCGGCAGTGGAATTTCCCGTGTTTCCAGGGAGTGCGGCCGGAAGAATACCCGTGCCTGTGCAGCAGGATGTGGACAAAGAAAAGCAGTCCCGGCAGCATGATAAGCAGCGGCCAGTAGATGTCGGCAAACTCGTTGTAGAGCGCTTCGTCCGGATAAACGGCGGTCACCCGGGGAATAAGGAAAAATACACCGGCCAGGGCGATGATGAATCCGCTGATAAAGTGAAACCGGCAGATTCCGATGGCGCCAAGCATGTAGAGCAGCATCGGCCACGAGAAGAAAAACCCTTTCCATTCCGCCGGAAGGACGCCTGCATTGAAACACAGCAGCAATATGCCCGACACGGTCAGCAGCAGGGCAAGCACCGCTCCGTTGCCCCAGTTGCCCCACTTGTAAGAATTGCAGTCGGGATGAGCGACCAGCTGCCCGGTCCAGACAAGTCCGACAACAAACGCAAAGACAAGACCCAACACCAGCAAGACAACGCTCGCGGGCGGCCATACGCCGCCCAGATTACGGATGCTCCATCCCGTCAATGCAATGGAACCCGCCATCAACGCAACGGCAAAAAAGGTCGGCCATACTGAATTACTTTTCATTTTCATTTCCATATTGAATTACTTTTTAGCGAAAAGCGACCCGAACAGCCGCTATCGATATTTGACAGGACAAAGATATGCACATGTGCCTGCTTATACAAGCGCAAATCGACGAAACGGCCTTTTTTTTCCGATAAAAAGGAAACTACACCTGTTTGTTTGTGCAAATAATTGCAATATCAATTTAACCGTGTATATTTGCAGAAATAATTGAACATGAATATGACACCAATCGGACGTTTTAATTTTAATGAGTTCTATTCGGCGCACTATAGGAGAACGTTTTTGTTTGCCAAATCTTACGTGCATGATGAATGGGCGGCGGAAGATATTGCCTCCGAGGCGCTGATTGACCTCTGGGAGACCTTGAAGGAGCATGAAATCCATCAGCCGCTGGCCTATCTTTTAGGCATCGTGAAAAACAGAGCCATTGATTATCTACGTCATGAAATCGCCCGGGAGGAAGCACTGGCCGCGATGTCGGAAATCGGGATGCGGGAACTGAACACGCGCATCTCGACCCTGGAAGCCTGCGAACCCGAAAAAATCTATTCACGGGATGTGGAAGACATTATCGAATCGACCTTAAACTCCCTGCCCGCAAAGACATGTGAGATTTTCCGGATGAGCCGGTATCATAACATGACCAGGAACGCGATTGCCGTCAGACTGAACATGTCGTCCAAAGGAGTGGAATATCATATTTCCACGGCGCTGGCCGCTCTGCGGGCCAGTTTGAAGGATTATCTTCCCCTGCCCCTTTTCTGCTTTATGTTTTTTTATAGGTGAAAATCGCCCTTTCGACTAGGCGGTCGGCCTTCTGAAACGTACTATATATATATGCAAGAAAAAATGAATATGGAATTGTTTGAAAAATATATGGCCGGCGAAGCCTCCCAGGAGGAACGGGAGTGCATGCAACAGTGGCTGGAGGCAGACGAAAAAAACCGGAAGGAATTTGTGGCGCTTCGCACCCTGTATGACATTACGCTGGCGCATATGCCCGGCGACAGGCGGCATGTCAGTCCACTGCAACCGGCAGACAGGGCAGCCCGTCCGTGGCGCGAATGGCTGAAAATAGCGGCAGCCATTCTGATTACCCTCACCTGTTCGCACTATTTCTTCCATCCGGCGCCGGCAAAGGACGAAGCGACCATGCAAACGCTTTATGTCCCCACCGGACAGCGGGCGGAACTGACACTGGCCGACGGAACGAAAGTCTGGCTCAATTCACAGACCACGTTTACGTTTCCCGACTGTTTTTCCACCACCTCGCGCGAAGTTTTTCTGGAAGGTGAAGCCTATTTCGAGGTAACGCACGACGAAACGAAACCTTTTGCCGTACATGCAAAATCCTACGAGATACGTGTGCTGGGAACGGAATTTAACGTTTCCGCCTACAATAACCCTTATGCGTCCTTCGAGGCTTCGCTGCTGAAAGGCTCCATAGAGGTCATTTTTCCGGACAGCAACCAAACCGTCAAAATCACGCCGGGCTATTGCGTTTATGAGAAAGACTGCCGGCTGGCGACCGGTTCCATCCCGGACTATGATCATTTCCTCTGGAAAAAAGGGATTGTCAGTTTCGAGAACGAACGCATGGAAGATATATTGAATCAGCTTCAACTTTATTACGATGTTGAGATACGGAATGAAAATCCGTCCATCAAAGACCTGCGGTATACCGGGAAATTCCGTACCAAAGACGGCATCGATCATGTGCTGAATGTCCTCCGTATTCCTGTGGGTTTGCATTACACGAAAGACAATGAAGCGAATCTTATTCAGATACGGTAAGTAACTCGAGTGATTAACATCTAAAAACGATAAGCCTATGAAATAGAAGAGCATCTGAACAAACCCGAAAAGCCGGAAAACGCTGTCCGAAGCCGGTCATTTCGCCCAAAGCCACAGCCCCGCATGATTAGGGGACTACCAACTACCTGTTTAGGTACAAAACGATACCGCACGCAGGATGAATGAGCGTCCCTTTTTTGCTATCTCCCTACAAATGGGGATTATATACACAAAAAATCCCCACAAATGGGGATTGCACACTCTTTTCGCCGCCGTACCTTTGTACCGAATTTACAGGATGAGTGAATAAGTGAATGAGTGAACGGGCAAACAGTTTAACGAGATAACATTCACACATTTACCCGTCAACTTAAAAACAGAATTACATGAGCAAAATTGGAATTTTCTACGGTTCATCCGGCGGCAACACAGAAGGAGTTGCCAAAAACATTGCAAAGAAACTGGGCGTTGGCGCGGGCGACATTTACGACGCCGGCAAAGCCGGGGCGAGTGATTTAACCGCATACGGCGTACTGCTGTTCGGCTCTTCCACATGGGGACTGGGCGATTTGCAGGACG
>JAISWC010000184.1 GCA_031271245.1 Tannerella sp.
TTCAATATCCATTTCTATTATAAGACACTTGAACTGGCAAAATCCGCTAAACGGAAAGCGATTTTTTTTTCCCTCTGATACCGCAAAACAGAACTGCGCTACTGCTAAACGGTTATAAAACAGCCCTGAAGCAACAACAAAAATTTTTCAATAAAACTGGAGGGAGAGAAGAAAAACAAGGAGGGAGAGGTATTTTTGCAATTCGGCTTTCAGTTTCCGGTATGCAATGCCGATTTGCGTTTCAACCGTATGAACGGAAATATTCAGTTCGGCGGCAATGTCTTTTTGCTTTTGCCCTTCCATCCTGCTCCGTATCCATATCTCACGGCATTTTTCCGGCAGCGAAAGGAGCGCACGGGAGGCGATCTGTTCAATGTCCTGCTCCGAAAACAGGTTCTGATCAAGCACCTGCAGCGAATCCAGGCTCATTCGCAAATCCCGCATAAATGTCTCCTGGATATATTCGGCCGCCTGCTGTTCGATCATTTGGCGACGCAGGTGGTTGAGCGACCGGTTCTTTACGGCTGCGAAAAGAAAGGCCTTCTGATGGCGGTGCGTCATAAAAAGCTCCTTCTTTTCCCAAAACTCCATAAACACATCCTGCACAATATTTTCCGCGTCTTCGTCCGACAGGACGTACGTTTTCGCAAAATGCTTCATCTTCGAAAAACAGCCATTATAAAGCTGTTCGAAATCCTTATATATCTCATTCTTTTCCAAGGCCGTAATGATTTATTGCTTTGCATCTGCAAAGACGCAACTGCATCTCCGCAATCCGCAATTTTCTGCAAATATATAAATTTTACTCAGGATTCAGAAATATAGACCTGTGAATAGGTACATTTCAAATGGTTGATCGACCATCAAAACGCTTATTTTCAGCAAGTTTCATTAGTGGCCTGAGATGCCTCTCCCCCTCTTTCCTTATTCCCTTATTATTTCATTCACAGGAAAATAAGATAAATAAAGCCCTAACCCCGCCATTTTTTAGGTAGCCTATCGCATATATAATTGATTATTAATTTTATATGTAAAAACATAGATGAACTATATAGATAGCCTGAATTTGTATATAAAATATTGATTATTAGAGCCATAAACTAATAGACTACCTAATTTCGGCGGAGTTAGGGATAAAGGTAAGGATGGAAGGAAATTTTCCGGGCTACTAAAGGAGCTTTTGGGGAACAAGGGTTTGCTAATAACCTTCCCGTTTCGCGACCATTTGAATTGAAATCCGAAAGAATAATCACAAGATAGTATTTCCTCAGTTTCATTTTCGTCGATTTCGTTTTATGCTGCAAAAATACGGACAGGATGTTTCTTTTTGGAGACAAAATGATTACATCTGAAAAGACAAACTTATGGATATAGAGATCAGAAATTTTTCAAGCTCAAAATGCTTGTCTTACATGACAAAAACCACGCATTCTCCGAATGAACCCGAATTGGCATCAAGGACGGAATTTTTCACCTATCACTTCACTTTGTCTTTCTGATGCGACCGGTTGAAATGCATCCTTTTTTTTGCCGGAAAGATGGTAAATTCACAATCCCGGTGTATCTTTGCAGGCGTTTTCAGACAGATACAAAAAGATGAAGGAAATACTTGATTTTCGTCCCAGGCTGTGGCAATCGGTGAAATCGTATTCGAAAGAACGTTTCCTGAGCGACTTGATGGCCGGCATTATTGTCGGGATTGTCGCCCTGCCGCTCGCCATAGCCTTTGGCATTGCTTCCGGCGTCAGTCCCGAAAAGGGACTGGTGACGGCCATTATCGGCGGGTTCATCGTGTCGTTTCTGGGTGGAAGTTCCGTACAGATCGGCGGCCCGACAGGCGCTTTTATCGTGATTGTGTACGGTGTGATTCAGCAGTATGGCGTCGAAGGACTGATGATGGCTACCATGATGGCCGGCGGATTCCTGGTGCTGATGGGAATCATGAAGTTGGGAACGGTGATCAAGTTCATTCCCTATCCGATAGTCGTGGGTTTCACGAGCGGTATAGCCCTGACCATCTTTACCACACAGATGAAAGACCTGTTCGGAATGACGATCGAGAAAATCCCGGGCGATTTCATTTCCAGATGGGCGGTTTATGCGCAGCATATCGATACGGCGTCGGTCTGGTCGCTGCTCGTGGGCATCCTCAGCATCGTAATTATCGTGACGGCGCCGCGGTTCGGGAAAAAAGTGCCGGGTTCACTGCTCGCCATCGTCGTTATGACGCTGGTCGCATACCTGCTGCGGATGATCGGTATCGCCGGCATAGAAACCATTGGCGACCGTTACGTCATCAACGCCTCGCTGCCTCAGCCCGAAGCCATTTCCTTCAACATGGACTCCATTCACCTGCTGATATCGCCGGCCTTTACCATCGCTATGCTGGGCGCCATTGAATCGCTGCTCTCGGCCACGGTGGCCGACGGCGTGACGGGCGAGCGGCATCATTCCAACACGGAACTGATTGCGCAGGGAGCGGCCAACCTCGTGACGCCCCTGTTCGGCGGCATTCCCGTGACCGGCGCCATTGCACGCACCATGACCAATATCAACAACGGTGGACGGACGCCGGTGGCCGGACTGATTCACGCCGTGGTGCTGCTGCTGATTCTGCTGTTCCTGGGGCCGCTGACGAAACACATCCCCATGGCCTGTCTGGCGGGTGTCCTGATTGTCGTGTCCTGGAATATGAGCGAATGGCGGACGTTCCGTTCGCTGCTGAAAAACCCGAAAAGCGACGTGGCGGTACTGCTGACCACGTTTTTCCTGACCGTGCTTTTCGACCTGACGATCGCCATTGAAATCGGACTGCTGCTGGCCATGCTGCTGTTCATGCGGCGGATGATGGAAACAACGCAGGTATCGGTTGCCACGGAGACTCTCGACCTGTCGGGCGAAGCGGAACTGCCGCACGACGAGGAAGTACTGATGATCCCCAAAGGCGTGGAAGTGTATGAAATCAACGGGCCGTTTTTCTTCGGTATCGCCAACAAATTCGACGAGTGCATGAAACAGGTGGGCGACAGGCCGCGCGTCCGCATCATCCGGATGCGTAAGGTGCCGTTCATGGACTCGACCGGACTGCACAACCTGGAAAGTCTGTGCCGGCTGTCGCGGAAGGAAGGCATCCGGATCATCCTTTCGGGTGTCAACGAAAAAGTACGGGACATGCTGATAAAAAACGAAATGGACCGGCGTATCGGCGGCGAAAACATTTGCAGTCACATTAGCAAAGCACTCTCCCGGGCACACGAACTCCTCCGTGAGAATTGAGAATGGAGAATTGAGAATGGAGAATGAATAATTCATAATTAATAATTTAAGAGAAGTGATTACATCAGACCAATTACGTGACGTGTTGGAACGCGAGCAGGCGTTGAGGGGGTACCTTTGACGTCGATGCCAAAACCATCCGGCTGGAAGAAGAAGAATTGCGCACGCAGGACCCCGGTTTCTGGGAAGATACCGGGCGTGCCGAAGCGCAGATGAAAATAGTAAAAGACCTGAAGAAATGGGTTGAACTGTACGGGGAAGTGCACGACGCAGCCGGGGAACTGGAACTGGCGTATGAATACGTGAAGGAAGGCGTGGTTTCGGAAGAGGAACTGGATGCGACGTATGCACATGCGCTGGCATTGCTTGAGAACCTGGAGTTCCGAAACATGCTTCGCGAAGAAGCCGACCAGATGAGTTGCATCCTCAAGATCAATTCCGGCGCGGGCGGAACGGAGAGCCAGGACTGGGCGTCGATGCTGATGCGGATGTACATGCGCTGGGCGGAGGCCAATGATTTCAAACTCACCGTCAGCAACCTGCAAGAGGGCGACGAGGCGGGCATCAAGACCGTCACGATGCAGATCGAAGGCGACTTCGCCTACGGATATCTCAAGGGCGAAAACGGCGTGCACCGGCTGGTGCGCGTCTCGCCCTACAACGCGCAGGGGAAGCGGATGACCTCGTTTGCGTCGGTCTTTGTGACGCCGCTGGTGGACGATTCCATCGAAATCGAAATCAATCCGGCTGACTACACCTGGGACACGTTCCGTTCGGGTGGCGCCGGCGGCCAGAACGTAAACAAGGTGGAAACGGGTGTGCGTTTGCGGTACAACTACAAAGACCCCGACACGGGCGAAGTGCGCGAAATCCTGATCGAGAATACCGAAACCCGTTCGCAGACGGACAACCGCGAGAATGCCATGCGCCTGTTGCGTTCCATGCTGTACGACCTGGCGCTTCAGCGGCGCCTGGCGGAGAAGAACCGGATTGAAGCCGGAAAGAAGAAAATCGAATGGGGTTCGCAAATCCGCAGCTACGTCTTCGACGACCGCCGTGTGAAAGACCACCGGACGAATTTCCAGACCTCCGACGTGAACGGCGTGATGGACGGCAAAATCGACGGCTTCATCAAAGCGTATCTGATGACGGTTGCCGGCAATTAATTATTATCCGACTGCAAATGAAGGTTCTGTTTGTCTATTCTACCCAGAAAACGATTGTGCTCCGGAAGCCGCTGCCGGGTCAGGAAAGCATTTACCATGGCATCTCGTCCATTGCCGGCGTCCTGAAACGGCACGGGCACACCTGCCGTCTGGTCGTTCTGGACAGAGTAAACAAAAAGCGGAACCTCCGCCTGATCGCTGAAAAAATCGAACAGTTTCGTCCCGGGATCATCGCCTTTACCGCCGCTTTTTCCGAATTTGAGTTTATCTGCGAGATGGCTTCACAGTTGAAAACACTGTTTCCTGGCCTGTTTCTGGTGGCCGGAGGCGTTCATATCACCCTCAATCCCGACGAAAAGTACCTGTCGTTTTTCGATGCGATTTGCATCGGGGAAGGCGAGCAGCCGATGCTGGAAATGGTGCAGCAGTTGGAAGCCGGTGAACCCGTCGACCGAATCCGGAATCTTTGGGTAAAGACGCCGGACGGCATCGTGAAGAATCCGACCCGTCCCTTTCAGCAGCATCTGGACGAATGGGGCTTTTCCGACCGGGAGATGTGGCAGGAGTGGATTCTGGAACCGAACACGAAACCGACTGTTTTGCTGGGACGGGGCTGTCCGTTCAACTGCACGTATTGTTCCAACCACCGGTTGCGGAAGGTGAGTTCCGGACAATATGTGCGCATGAGAAGTCCCGGTAACATTCTTTCGGAAATCCGGGAACTGTATCGCCTGCAACCGGGGATCAACGAGATATACCTGGAAGTGGAAACCATCGCCACCGACCTGGACTGGTTAGAAAACCTGTGTAACGAACTGGCTGCCTTCGGGCAGGAAACCGGATTCAGAATAAAGTTCGGCGCTAACCTCCGCATCTATCCCGGTCTGGACATGGCTTTTGTCTTTGAGCAGTTCGGGAAAGCGCACATCACGTCCGTTACCATCGGGCTGGAATCGGGCAGTTACCGGATACGGAAGGAGATTCTGCATCGCGACTATTCCAATGAATTGATATGGGAGGCCTCCGAAACGGCCAGGAAGCATGGCATCGACATCGCACTTTTCAATATGGTGGGTTTGCCGACCGAAACGCCGCTCGAATTTGCCGAGACACTCCGGATGAACCGGCGTATTCAGCCGGTGTTTCATGCCACCTCCATCTTCTTTCCCTACCCGGGAACGAAATTGGCCGAAATGTGTCGTCAAATGAACCTGTTGCCCGAAACCGTCAGCACCCGGGACGAACGGCAACTGGCCATACTGGATTTGCCCGGATTCCCGCGAAAACAGATACAGAAAAGTTTCGATTCTTTTCACTATCAGGTGTACAGAGTGAAAAAAGACAAGTCCCTGCTGCATTTGCTCATCTATTATTCCATGTGTTTTCTGGGGCATAATTTCTATGCGAATTTGAAAATCAGAGTCATACGC
>JAISWC010000262.1 GCA_031271245.1 Tannerella sp.
AGCGAAGGCGAATATTTCATTGCCGTCAGTTTTATTGGATACAAGGCCGTCAAAACGGAACCGTTCCGCCTCACGCCGGACAGGAATAGCGTAACGTTACCGGATATTGTGATCGAAGAAAATGAACAGGCGTTGGCCGAAATCGTTGTGACAGGTCGTAAGCGGCAAATTGTGTACAAGCTCGACAGACAGGTAATCGAAGCCGCCGGGTTTCTTTCCGCAGCCGGGGGGACGGCGGCGGATATCCTTATGCAGACGCCGTCCGTTCGCGTTGATGCCGAAGGTGAGATAACGCTACGCGGGAGTTCGGGGTTTAAAGTCTATATCGACGGCAAACCGGGTACTTTGAGCGGGACGGCGGCGCTGGAACAAATACCGGCGGGACAGATTGATAACATCGAAGTGCTGACGACACCCTCCGCCAGGAATGAGGCCGACGGCACGGCCGGTATTATCAACATCAATACAAAGAAATCCGGCGTGGAAGGCTGGAGCGGAATGGTTAACCTGACGGGAAGTTCCGTGTGGTCGCGAAACGCAGACTTCCTGCTTGCCCAGCGCAAAAAGGATTTCCGTTGGCAACTGTCGGGCGAGGCGTCGCGACGCTTCGTACTGAGTGATTACGACCAGTTGAAGACAGTCGTAACGCCCGAACTGGTAACGACCGACCATTCTACCGGGAACCGGAAAAGACATACCGCGCTGTATTACCTCCAGTCGTCATTCGAATGGATGAAAGAAAACACGACCTGGTCGGCGGCCGCCATGGGTGGCTACCGTGACCGCTGGAGAGGCGGCGAACTGCATTATGAGGACACTTACGAATCCGTCGCCACAGGAGAAAAGACGTACGGCTCCTTTAACGGGAAAGACTATGTAAACCTCCACGAATACCACTTCCGGGGCGATCTGGGGGTAGAGCATCATTTCCCGGGAAGAAAAGGCCACAAGCTAACCGCCGCCATGTACGGGCTGTACGAAACCGACGCCATGGAATATTTCCATACCGACCTTTGGGACATGCAGGGCAACCAGGTGCAGGGACACCGTGCTTGGGAATATGAATACCGTTTTACCGGCCAGGTAAACACCGATTACGTTTACCCGTTCGGCAACGGGAGCGGGAAATTTGAATCCGGCTACCAGATGTTCACCTACACGGAAGACGGCGACTATACAATCGACATGTTCGATGCAGGCCAGGACCGGTTCGTACGCCGCGATGACCTGTACAACAAATACTTGTTCCGCCGCGACATACACGCCCTCTATGCGATGGTCTCCGACACCTGGTCGCGCATAGAATACCAGGTCGGACTGCGGGGCGAATATACATACCGCAAACTCGGCAACAATTTTGCATGGGCCGAAAACAGCCGTTACCGTTTCGACCTCTTTCCCTCAGTGCACTTGTCCTATCCACTCAACGACAATTCCCAACTGCGTGCGGCCTACACAAGACGAATCACGCAGCCGGAACTGTTTTACATGGAACCGTATGTCGTTTACGTCGATTACAACACCGCCCAGAAAGGTAACCCGCACATAAAACCGGAATACACAAATTCCATGGAAATCGGGTATAACACCGGTTTTAACAACAACAGTTTTTCCGCCGCACTGTTCCACCGTGCACGCAAAGACAAGATCGAGCGCCTCCGCATCCCGTATCACACAAGTGTAACGCTCGATTCCATGGCAAACGTAGGCAACGACTATTCCACCGGCATTGATTTGTCCGCCGCCCTGCAGCTAAAAAAATTCTGGAACATCGACGCAAACACAAGTTTCTACCATTACCGGATTAAAAACCGGTTCAAAATAGACGACGACGAAGAAAGCTGGAACTGGCAACTGGCCGTCAACAACAGCCTTGACGTTGCAAAAGACACGCGCATGCGGCTCGAAGCCTACTATGTCGGCCCCATGGTCAGCACGCAGGGCCGCGTCGACGGTTTCTTCTACCTGAATTTCACCGTTCGCCAGCAACTGATGAAACGCCGGTTGACGGCAAGCCTTGTTGTGAGAGACATCCTTTCGACCGCCGAATACGTCCATAAACGTTCGGGCGCAGGAATGGAATCGCTTAGTAAAATATATCCGCGCTCCCCGCTGTTCACCGTATCACTGTCATACACGTTCAACAATTTCCGTCCGCAACGAAAAGCCGAAAGCGCAAACCACGACATGTTTGAAGGTACAAACCGGTAGCATTAAATATACGATTGTCAGCATCCCAATACGGTGACTTTGCTTGCTTCATCAACCGTCCACGAAATCTTTTTGTCCCACGACAACTTCCTCGCCTTCGGACGGCGATCGAAAATCACCAAATAGGCCGGCGCCGATGCGTCTATCCTGTCGCGGTACCGGCGAATCTGCTCCAAACCTTCTTCCCTGACAACGGCGGGTGTATCGTAGTAATAAATGATTTTCACTTCGATGATATAGTATTTACCCGCGTATTCCACGGCCAGATCCATGCGCCCGCGACCGGCGGCGTATTCACGGTCGATATGCCCGCCTCCGTTGGTCACGCGCTGCAGGAATGCCATCAGCAAAAGGTGTGGAAACGCTTCCGTATAACTGGATTTTTGTTCCCATATCTCCGAATGTCGCCGCCAGAACTTTTGAAATTCCTGCAATAGCCTGTCCATATCAAGCTCGCCGTTCGGTTTTTGCCACTGCCATCCGGGTTCCGGTATCGCCAACTGCGTACTGAACGTCATCTGTCGCGCTATGACCTCCCGGTATATCGGATTAGCTATTTGTGGCGTCCCTCTTTCCATCGTCACCAGGCCAAGATCCATACATAACCTGAACGCATCGCCTTCGGCTAACGACGGATTCGATTCCCCGGTAATCAGCGATTCTATCACGTTACGTATCTGGGGATCTTCCAAACGGTATGCCAAAGCGTCCAGATGCGTTTCGCGTGCCATGATCATTTGTTCCCGTGCTTGCCGGACATGCGTCAGTGTGACGGTCTCCGTACTTTCATCGTCCAGGATGCGAAGCGTGGCGCGCATAAACAGGGAATTGACAATCCATGGCTGTCCATTAGACTGCTCATAGACATAGTCAAGCGCTTCCTGCGTGATTTGCTGGCCCGTTTCTTCCGTCCGCTGGGCAAACAACCTGAC
>JAISWC010000305.1 GCA_031271245.1 Tannerella sp.
CCTGCTGGGCAAGTCCGCCGATGCCGCCCGCTACGAAACGCTGGCCGAAAACATCAGACAGGCCTTTCTGGCGGCCTTTTACGACCCTGCCACCGGTAAAATTGAGCGCAACAGTCAAACGGCTGGTGCGATGGCCCTGTACACCGGGCTGGTCGACGGCGAGCGGCGCGACGCGACTCTTCAAAATCTGATAGACGACATCCGCAGCCGCAATAACGCCCTTACGGCCGGCGACGTGGGCTACCGCTACGTGCTTCGTGCACTGGAAGAGAACGGACGTTCGGACGTGATTTTCGACATGAACAGCAAGTACGACGTTCCGGGCTACGGCTGGCAGCTGGCACACGGCGCAACGGCGCTGACGGAATCCTGGCAGGCCTACGGTTTCGTATCGAACAACCATTTCATGCTGGGGCATCTGATGGAGTGGCTCTACGGCGGATTGGGCGGCATCCGGCAGCAGGCACATTCGGTCGCATTCCGCGACGTGCTCATCGACCCGCAGACCGTCGGAGACGTACGCAATGCACAGACCCGTTACGAATCGCCCTACGGCGCCATCCGTTGCGAATGGGAGAAAAGGGAGGACGGCCAGTACCGGATTACCGTCACCATACCGCCCAACAGCACGGCGAAAATCGCCATCCCGGCTACTGACCCGCAACAGGTGACTACCTACGGTCTTCCCCTGTCCGCCTCGGAAGATGTTCGCATCGCCGGAACGGAGAATGGGAAACTGTGGCTGGAAACAGGTTCCGGAACCTACCGGTTCGAAACGGGCGCATTTTAAAGAATGGAGAGTGGAGCGGCGTGAAAGTACTAAAAGTGAGGAGTGTCGCTGCACTCTCCTCTCTCCCTCTCTTGTGGAGCTACTGTTTATACACCACATTTTTCGACTTTGGTCGACCGAAATCAAGCATTCCGCCGGTAAAGAAATGCGACAGGCTGAAATGTACCCCCCACTTTTGTCAGAGAGCCTTTGAGTGCGCCGACAGTCGATTCGGACGGTAGCCAAACGGGAATGCCCTTCGCAGGCCAGTCTCTTCCGCAGCCCCCTTTAGGCGCGGAAATCACGCAGGCGATGATTTCCATCCTTCAAAGGATGATGTCCGTCACGCAAGAGACAAAAACCGTCAGCCGGTTTATGGGGTTCGTCAGTCAATTTATGAACCCCGTCTCTTGCGTGACGGGGTTCATCCTTCGAAGGATGAAATCTGTTAACCGGTTTATGAAGTCCGTCAGTCGGTTTATGAAACCCGTCACGCGAAAGATGTTTTTCATCACCCAAGCGATATCGGCACCCATACCCCCGAAAAAAACAACTCTTATCTATAAGTCAATTAATAATCAGGATAATGGAAAATTTGGTGGGAGTTTTAATCCGTCCTGCGGTCATGGTGTGAGCGAACCTTCGACCTAAAAAGTTGTGTATAGTCAGAAATATTCTGCCCATTATGGGATGCGAAATAAATATAGGTATAGCCGTTTCAAAAAGCGGATCAATAGCAGGGAAAAGTCCCGTCAGAGACGAAATGTCGGTAGAAAATACGACAGTAGTCAGCCGAAATCCCGTCAGGGATGACATGTGAAAAGTGAACGATTTACATGTCATCCCTGACGGGATTTGTTAGCGGAGGGAACCTGTTTTTCTGCCCACATTCCATCCCTGACGGGATTTTTGATTGTTATTGCTGTGTCTATTGTTATACGTTATTTATTTTTCATCCCTATACGGCAATAAATTAAAGCCGGCAGCCCAAACGGACTTCGGTTCTCATATAAAATTCATTCTTCCCGGACAAAAAGTAAGGAAATTCATCCGGAAAATATCAACTTTGAACAGGTGTATCGGATTTATGGCTATCTTTGCAAGCGATGGATTATAAAAAATATTATATTTTATGCGGATACCTCCTGATCTGCCAGTTGGTATGTTCCCAGGTGCATGTCCGGGGGAAAGTGACCGACCGGTTGACGGGGGAGCCTCTTACGGAAGCGGTTGTATTCGCGAAGGAATCGAATCATATCCATACGGCAACGGATGAAGAAGGCAGGTATGCACTTTCCCTGAAGCGGGGGACGTATACGCTGGTCTCGTCCTACCTCGGTTTTGAACGGAAGGAAATTACGCTTCGGGCCGATCGGGATACGACCGTCGATTTTGAACTGGAGATGAATACGATGTTAACGGAGGTGGAGATCTCGGCGCGTGCGACAGACCGGAACGTCTCCGGCGTACAGATGGGGCTGGAGGAACTGAGCGCGACGGAAATCCGGCGGATGCCGGCGCTGATGGGCGAGGTGGACGTGCTCAAGGCCATCCAGCTGCTTCCCGGTGTGCAGGCCGTTGCAGAAGGCGGGTCGGGATTCAGCGTGCGGGGCGGGTCGCCCGACCAGAACCTGATTCTGATTGACAACACTACCGTCTACAACGCGTCGCACCTGCTGGGTTTCTTTTCGGTATTCAACAACGACGTGCTGAGCGGCATTTCGCTCTACAAGGGCGATATTCCCCTCAAACACGGCGGACGGCTGTCGTCCCTGCTCGACGTGCAGACCCGCACCGAACAGCCCAAACACTTGCAGGGCACGGGCGGCGTCGGGCTGATTTCGAGCCGCCTGATGGTGGAGGCGCCGCTGGGAGAAAAAACGTCGTGGATGATTGGCGGACGGCGCAGCTATGCCGACCTATTCCTCAAACTCTCGGCCGAAGATGCTCTGCGCAGGTCGTCCGTTTACTTCTACGACCTGAACGCCAAAATCACGCACCGCCTGACCGACCGGGACCGGCTGGAACTGAACGGGTATTACGGCACCGACCATTTCGGCGCCACCATGGGCGAGTTCCATTACGGCAACGGCGCCGCCTCGCTGCTCTGGGGACACGCCTTCTCCGAAACGCTCTATGCCAGAACCGGCCTGCACCTGGCCAGCTACGACTACGGCCTGGTATCCAGACTCGAAAATGCTAAGGCGAGCTGGATATCCGGCATCCGGGACTGGAGCCTGCGCTTCGATCTCAGTTACTCCCCTGGCGACCGGTGGAACCTGAACTGTGGCGCTTCGGCCGTTCTGCACCGCTTCAATCCGGGCGTCATCACGATGGAAGGCTACGGAGGACTGCGGAAAGAGGCCGGCACTGCAATGGAATACAGCCTGTACGTCTCGAACGAACAGAAACTTTCGGAGCATCTCACCGTCCGATACGGCCTGCGCGGGACGATCTTCCAGAACGTCGGACGGGCCACCGTGCCGCGATATGACGAAAATCACGAAGCAGTCGACACGGCGGTATATGCGGCCGGGAAAGTCTATCACACTTCCCCGGCCCTGGAGCCGCGCGTGGGAGTGGTGTGGAAACTGACGGACGCTTCGTCGGTAAAGATGAATTACGCCCACAACGTGCAGTTCATCCAGCTGGCCAACAACTCCGCCTCCGGCTCGCCGCTTGACATCTGGTTTTCGGCCGGCCCCAACATACGCCCGCAGCACGTCGACCTCTATTCGGCCGGCTATTTCCGCAACTTCGGAAACGATACCTGGGAAGCCTCCGCAGAACTGTATTACAGGCACCTGACCCATGTGATCGATTTCGCCGAACATGCCACGCTGCTGATGAATCCCAACCTGGACGGCGAGGTGCGCACCGGCGCCGGCCGCGCCTATGGGGTGGAATGGATGCTGCGCAGGACGGCGGGCGCGCTGACCGGTTTCCTCAACTACACGCTCTCGCGTTCCGAACGTACCATCCCCGAAATCAACGGGGGAAAAACGTACCTGGCGCCCTACGACAGAACCCATGCCCTGAACGTGGTGGCCAACTACGCATTTTCGGAAAAATGGAACTTTTCCGCCACCTGGGTGTATGCAACGGGCCATCCGACCACCTATCCGTCGGGGCGTTTCGAAATCAACGGTGAGTATTTCCCGATATATTCCGGACGCAACGAATACCGCCGTCCCGACTATCACCGGCTGGACCTGTCGATCGGTTTCATCCCGCATCCCCGTTCCGGCAAACGCTGGCAAAGCGAGTGGAATCTTTCCCTCTACAACGCCTACGGGAAGAAAAATCCCTGGATGATTACCTACGACCAGAATGCCGACACGGGACTGCCTTATGCCGAAATGCTGTATCTGTTCGGGATAGTCCCCTCCATTACGTATAACTTCAAATTTTGAATCATATGTCACACCTGTTTCACTTTTTTTCCTGCCTCCTGCTTCTCTTTGCACCGCTTGCGTGCACGGCGCCGATCGAACTGAAAACAAACGACTCGGAGCCGGTGATTGTCATTTACGGTTCCCTGACGGAACATGAAGCGCAGCAGGTGATCCGGATATCCGGTTCGTCCCCGTATTTTGCGGAGAAAAGTAACCGACCTGTTTCGGATGCCGTCGTGGAGATACGGTCGTCGGACGGTCAGACGTTTGAACTGGAAGAACTGCCCGATGACAGGGGATATTATCAGACTCTCCGGACGATGGCCGCCGTTCCGGGCGTGACTTACCGGCTGAGCGTGGAAGTGGATTTCGACGGGGACGGCCGGAGGGAAATGTACGAAGCTACTGCAACCATGTATCCAGCCTTCCAAATAGATTCTCTCACCGTCGATCCGATCAACCTCATGGGATACAGGCATTATGCGGTGAATCTCTACGCTCCGGAAGAATCCTCCGAAGATTATTACATGATGCGCTACATCCTCAACGACACGCTGATGGAATATCAACTGTCCAATTTCGGCGTCTTTTCCGATATGGGGATCAATGGTCAATATCTCAGCGGGATGCCGCTGATGTACTTCGACGACATATCCAACAAAAGTGATATGATAAGCGAAGACAACGGCGCGACGTTTGTACAGTCCGGCGATAAAATCACAATATGTATCAGCCGGATCGAAAAGGGATTTTATGATTTCATCCGGCAGTGCCAGTCGGAAAAGCGGGGCGAAAATCCGTTCTTCGGCGGCCCGGCCTCCAATATCACAACCAATATCAGTGGCGGCATCGGCTATTTTTCGGCCTATACTACCACATCGGCAGATATTTATATACCGTAACGGAGATTCAAGGGTTTTTGGTTTGAACGGTTTGAAAATCAGGGTGATTTCCAGATAAAGCCGACAGACTTGCAGCAAATGGGAAAGAGGTGATACGATTTTTTTTTGATTTTTTCCTGAAAACACTTGCCGGTAAGAAAAAAGTCCGTATCTTTGCAAGCCGAAATAAAAAAAGCATAAGCAATATAGAATTAAGAGTTTATAAAATAGAGTAGAAAATGCCTACAATTCAGCAATTAGTACGAAAAGGAAGAGAAGCGCTGGTAGTGAAGGGAAAATCTCCCGCGCTGGATTCCTGTCCTCAGAGGCGTGGTGTATGCGTGCGTGTATACACGACGACGCCGAAGAAACCGAACTCCGCGATGCGTAAAGTCGCCCGTGTTCGCTTGACGAACCACAAGGAGGTGAACTCGTATATCCCGGGCGAAGGTCACAACCTGCAGGAACACTCCATCGTGATGGTGCGCGGCGGACGTGTGAAAGACCTGCCGGGCGTGCGTTATCATATTGTACGCGGGACTTTGGATACGGCAGGCGTAGCCGGTCGCACGCAGCGCCGTTCGAAATACGGCGCCAAGCGCCCGAAACCGGGAGCCGCTCCAACAAAGGCAAAGGGAAAGAAATGAGAAGGATAACAAGCAGTTTCATGTGTCAATAAACAGTTTAAGAACATAATAAATATCGGTTTAAGTTATTGGGAATACGATTTCAGGTTGAGTAAATGGTTCGGAGGAACTGTTGAAGACAAATACATCAGCAACCAAAAACAAGAACGAAAATTCTGAAAACAAAATGAGAAAATCAAAGCCAAAAAAACGGCAGATCCTCCCGGATCCTGTCTACGGTGATGTACGGGTTACAAAATTTGTAAACCATTTAATGTATGACGGAAAGAAAAATACGTCGTATGAAATTTTCTATTCCGCTCTGGAGAATGTAAAGGCCAAGTTGCCGAACGAGACCCGGTCAGCGCTGGAAATCTGGAAAGCCGCGCTCGAAAACATAACCCCCCAGGTTGAAGTCAAATCACGCCGCGTAGGTGGCGCCACGTTTCAAGTTCCTACCGACATCCGTCCGGAACGCAAGGAATCCATTTCAATGAAAAATTTGATTTCGTATGCCCGCAAACGCGGCGGCAAAACCATGTCCGACAAATTAAGCGCGGAAATCGTAGATGCGTTTAACAGCCAGGGTGGCGCGTACAAGCGAAAGGAAGACATGCACCGGATGGCCGAAGCCAACCGCGCCTTTGCCTACTTTCGGTTTTAATTAAAAAAGAGAGAATGAGTAAAGCAGACGAATTATTAAAATATACCCGGAACATCGGCATCATGGCGCATATTGATGCAGGAAAGACGACGACCTCGGAGCGGATTCTTTTCTACACCGGTTTGACGCATAAAATCGGCGAAGTGCACGACGGCGCGGCGACGATGGATTGGATGGCGCAAGAACAGGAACGTGGCATTACGATTACTTCAGCCGCTACCACGACGTTCTGGAACTACGCCGATGAACGATTTAAAATCAATTTGATAGACACCCCGGGGCACGTCGATTTTACCGTAGAGGTAGAACGCTCGTTGCGTATTCTGGACGGCGCCGTGGCTGCCTTCTGTGCGGTCGGCGGCGTGGAACCGCAGTCGGAAACGGTGTGGCGTCAGGCAGATAAATATAATGTACCGCGCATCGGATATGTCAACAAGATGGACCGTTCAGGCGCCA
>JAISWC010000011.1 GCA_031271245.1 Tannerella sp.
GTCCGCCAGCACTTCGCCGTTACAGTAAATCGGCGTCAGCCGCCTGGCCAGGGCCAGTTACCCATTTGTCTTCAGGTTGGCCGGCGTTTCGTGATAATACGGCCGTCTTTCGGAATGTCCCAGAATCACGTAAGTTGCTCCCGTAGAAGCGACCATTTCCGCGGAGACTTCGCCCGTGAAAGCGCCTGCCGCCCGGTCGGCGGCATTTTGAGCTGCCACGCCGATTTTCCGGGTGTCAATGGCCGCGACAATGCTTGCCAGGTGCGTAAAAGGCGCTCCTATCACTACGTCGCAATTCGGCGTCCTGTCTTTCAAAGCCTCATTCAATGCTTTTGCCAGGGCCAGTCCTTCCGGCAGGGTTGTATTCATTTTCCAGTTCCCCGCCACCATGTTTTTTCTCATTGATAATCTTATTTAGCTGTTTGTAAACCTGTTTTTTTTCTTGCGGGTTCTACGGTTCCGTAAAAAATCATAGACCCAAATCAGCAGCAAAGGTAATACAAAACCTGAAATAATCCGTAACCATCGCTCACCTTCCTGCCTGTTTCCTTTCGCAGGCATCACCGCCGTTTCTCCGGTATCACTTTCCGGCAAAGGCGTTTCGCCCAGACAGGCGGTGATCGTTTCCGCCAGCCTGTTTTCGTTCGGAATGTCGTTGTGATGCCATTTGGCCAGAATCGTCCCCTCCTTTATCAGAATCAGACCGGGACTGGAACGGATCATGGTTTTCAGTACCACGTCGTCGCCTGTCAGGAATGGATAGTCGGCGCCGGTATTTTTTTGCCACTCTTCGATTCCCTCCGGAGATGAAGCCGTGACGCAATAGAACAGATAGCGCTTTTCGCGGGCAAAATCGTATACCAGGTTAATCGCCTCGATATGCTGGTCGCTGGCCTGTTCCAGTGCGGGCGCCACCAGCAAAAAGAGCGGTTCGGACTGACTGAGTATCTTCATGCCGATATTTTCGCCTTCTTCATTATATAACTCAAAAGAAGAGATTTTCGGAATAAAGCCTTTCCGGATCTGTTTGCTGTCGACATACGTCCAAGTGGAATCATCCGCCGGCGCGTCTTCCAGCGCAAACTCCTTTTTGACGCCGTCTTTTTCATAAATGAAACGGTATTCGGCCTGCGGTGCGTCTTCGGGAATTTCCATCAGCCTGAAAATATTGTTGCCCACCTTGTAGGGTCGGAAATCAAGGATGGGTAAATGGTCATAGTTCCGGAAGCAAAAGGCGATGCAGAAAAAGAACGAAAACGGGACGATAAACCAGTAGGCTTTGTAGGAGTAAAACGGAGTCAAGCGCCGGCAGTAGATGTAAAGGAAAACCGTACAGGGCAGCAGGACCATGTTTTTATAAAATGTCTGCCAGTTGGTAATGATCAGCGCGTCGCCGAAACATCCGCAGTCGGACACCGGATTGAAAAGGGCCAGGTAAAGCGTCAGCGGCGTCATGAAACACATGACCAGCAGGGTGCAAAACGTGATTAATTTCCGGTAGACGCCCATCAGCAGGCAAAAACCCAGGGTAAATTCAAGGGCGGCCTGGCCGAAGGAGAGCATATCGTCTGTCCATAAGAAATAATCCAGCCCGAAAGAGGAAAGGTATTCCCTGATTTTAATGGAATTACCTATGGGGTCAATGGCTTTTACGAGGCCGGAAAAAACGAACACGGCGCCGACCAGCGCCCGCGAAAATTCCGCTGTTATTTTGATAATCGTCTCCTTTTTCATCGCTCTTCACCAAATTCAAGTTTAATCAGGCCAAACAGGGCGTAGTTGATCATGTCCATGTAATTGGCGTCAATGCCTTCGGAAACAAGCGTCTGCCCGTCATGATTTTCAATCTGTTTGACCCGGTGTATTTTTGTAAGAATCAAGTCGGTATACGAACTGATACGCATGTTTCGCCAGGCTTCGTCGTAGTCATGGTTTTTGGCGAACATCAGATCTTCGGTTTGCGTGATATACCTGTCATACAGCGCCAGCGCTTCGTCGACGGGCATGTCCGGCGCGTCCGTGCACGGCCCCAGCGCCAACTGAATCAGCCCGATCACGCCATAATTGACAATCGCCGCAAATTCCGGCTTGATGCCTTCTTCGATCCGGCTTTCCTTTTTCATTTCCAGACTGCGAATGCGATTGGCCTTGATAAACAGCTGGTCGGTAATGGAAGACGGTCGCATGATGCGCCACGAAGCGCCGTAGTCGTCCAGTTTCTTTCGGAAAATTTCCCGGCACCGGTGAATAACCTGTTCGAATTGCTTTTCTGTATCCATAAGAGATTAAATTCAAAAATTCAAGGATTCAAAATGATTCCGAACGCATAAACATATATATTATATCATCAGGAACAGCGCAGCGGACGTCCGATTTGCAGTACCGTTGTTTTGGTAATATGGTTCATTTCGCACAACTCGTCAACGCTTACACCGTGTCTTTTCGCGATGGCGCCCAGCGTGTCGCCTTTTTGCACCCGGTAGTATACCGTCGCGGCACCATTTTTTGCCGGCGGAGTATTGGGCTGTACCTTCCGGACTTCCGTTTCGGGAGCGGGACTGACTGTCGGGGATTCCGGAAGTTGGCTGGCCGGTGCGGCGGCTGAAGTCTTTTCTTCCGCTTTGTCCGTTTCCGTGCCGGATACCTGTTTTTTAGCCGGTTTAACTGCCCGGTAACAGATTTCCTGGCCGATATGCAGGGCGTCCGTAGACAGGATGCCGTTCAGGCGACACAAGGCCTCGACCGTTGTTCCGTACTGGCGGGCAATGGAATTGAGCGTTTCCTTTTCCTGTACCTTGTGATAAAATGCTACCGGCTGGTCGGGTGCTTTCTTCACCTCGGTCTTTGCAGGAGCAACGACTTCGTCGGCTTTCTGTTCCTTCCCGGTCGTTTTGGGAGCCGCGGCCGTTCCGCAACGAATTGACTGGCCGATACGCAGTTTGGAAGTACTCGAAATGCCGTTCAAACGGCACAACTCAGCCACGCTTGTACGGTACATCAGGGCAATTTTGCTCAGCGTCTCACCCTGTTTGACACGGTGATAGACAATCCGTTCGGAGGTAGAGGTATAGACATTGCCGCTTTTGGCTTTGCTTTTCCGGAACACGTAACTGTCGTTGTGAGGCGTTCCGCTTTCAAAGTCAATCAAGTCGCTCGGGTCAAGCGCCTGCCCCAAAAAACGGATTTCGAAATGCAGATGGGAACCGGTGGAACGGCCTGTATTTCCGCCCAGCGCAATCGGCTGACCGGCTTTGACAATGTCGTTCTCGGAGACCAGGTATCTGGACAGGTGGCCGTAAACGGTTTCCAAACCGTTCGGATGACGAATAACCAGATAATTCCCGTAACCGCGACGTTCATAACTTTTGATGCGTACTTTCCCGCTGAATGCAGCGCAGATGGTGTCGCCCACCTGTACTTTCAGGTCAATCCCGTGGTGTATCCGGCGGCGACGAAGGCCATATCTGGACGTCACCTTCAGTTCGTTGGTGACCGGAAACACAAAGGTAGAGCAATCTATCGCAAATGTGTCCGGAAAGGCAATATCCCTGCTGCGAAACGGGTTTACCCAACTGGTGTCCCACGAGCCGTACAGTTCATCGGCCGGAAAACGGAGCGCTTCTGCCTCAAGCAATTCGTCGCGCGAGACGTAATCCATGGCCGCCAATTCCGCACCGAACCGCTCTTTCTTAATATCTATCCGGTCAGCCATCAATTCGGATATCTGACGGTCCATCAGTTGATTGTGCAGAGAATCCGTCGGCGGCGCGACATCCTTTCTTTTCAAAGGTTCTTTCCCTTGCATTCCCACAACTGTTAATGTTACCCCACAAAGAATAGACAGTATTCTTACTTTCATATCTCGTCTTTCTGTTTTCAAGTTTATCCTTATAAAATACATAAACCTTACAGTTCTACTTTCAAAAATCCATCAAATATCCACATTTTCAACTTACCGGCCAAAAAAAACAGCCTGAAAACCGTTTTGATGTTTTTTGAGAGGCACGTATGACAGTGAATAAGCCACTTTTTATCAGCCCATTAAACGAAAATATGTTTTACAACATATTTTCCTCATATCTTTGTTCGCTTATGACTAACGGATGTTTTTCTTCACTCCGGATTGCAGCGAAGGCAGGTTTTTGTGCCTTTGTCCTGGATTTTTTTTGCTCTTCGTGTTGCAGATATAAATTTTTTACTACCTTTGCCCGGTGATGTCTCTTGCGTTCGTTCATGGAGAACAATTGACTGGATTGCATTAAGATGACTAATTAATAGATAAAAAAATGGAGAATAAAAAAGTAAATTTGCGATTTGGCATTATTGGTGTGGTTATTCTGCTGGCTGCTGCCAGCCGGCTTATTCCACATCCGGCTGGGTTTGCACCTATTGCCGGCATGGCGCTTTTCGGCGCCGCTTATTACAGTAAGCGTTACTGGGCGTATATCCTTCCGATTGCGGCCATGATGCTGAGCGATATTGTATTAAACACGTGGGTATACAGCGCATACATGGATGGGCACATGCTCTGGTGGTCCCTGTATACGTATGGGGCATTGGCGCTGATTGTGCTGATGGGTACATTCACGCTGAAGAAAGTGCGCGTGCTGAACATGGCCGGTTCGGCCGTGGGAGCCTCGGTGATCTTTTATCTGGTTTCCAATTTTGGCACGTGGATATCGTCGGGCATGTATCTGCACACATGGGAAGGTCTGGGAACCTGTTATGTAGCAGCGTTGCCGTTTTTCCGCAACGGACTCGCCGGCGATTTGCTGTACACGGGCGTACTGTTCGGCGCGTTTGAGTTGCTGATGTACTCATTCCCGTCGCTCAAAGTGCAAAAAGCGGTGTGAGACTGTACTCAATCATTGCTGTTTCCCGGTAAGGACGGAACCGTCTTTACCGGGATTTTTTTTTGCATCCGAACAGAAGAACGCTAATATCCCGGTAATCCCGCCGGTCACCACCGATCAGTGTCAACTCACAGTAGACTGTCAAACAATGAATCATCAGTCGGATTCGGATATAGCAGTTGCGATGGCCGACCGTCTGACATCGGCATTTAACCCACATTGCATCCTATGAACGATTAATCCCAAAATATCCATTAAGGGATTAAAAATAAATGACTTATAACAATAGACGACACGGTAGCAGACCAAAAAATCTCTGACAGGACTTTTTCATGGTTATACGTTATTTATTTCGTATTCCTAAGAGAGTACATTCAAACAAAATGGTCGCACCTAATGTTCCGTCAGATGAAACCATTTGACATTAAAAATGTCAAGATGTCTCAATCGCAGGGATGCAGGATGGTTGCGGAGTTTCCGCTTTCGTGTCGCAGGGGTGCAGGCGGTTTTCGGAAGTCCCGGATACGCGGAAATGAAACAGTTTGTATCTTTGCCACGGAAATAAGGATGAATCATGACGTGGAAATATGATTTTTTAGTAATAGGTTCGGGGATTGCAGGGATGAGTTTTGCGCTCAAGGTCGCCGGCAAAGGCTCGGTGGCGCTGGTCTGCAAGTCCGGACTGGAAGAGGCAAATACGTATTTTGCCCAGGGCGGTGTCGCATCGGTAACCAACTTCATGGTCGACAATTTCGACAAGCACATCGAAGACACGCTCGTCGCCGGCGATATGCTCGGCGACCGGGCGGCGGTGGAAAAGGTAGTACGCAACGCGCCGCAGCAAATCAGGGAACTGATTCGCTGGGGCGTCGATTTCGACAGGGACGAGCAGGGCAATTTCGACCTGCACCGCGAGGGCGGACATTCCGAACACCGGATTCTCCACCACAAGGACAGTACCGGCGCCGAGATTCAGGACAGTCTTATCTGCGCCGTGAAGAAGCATCCGAATATCCGGGTTTATGAAAACCATTTCGCCATCGAAATTCTGACCCAGCACCACCTCGGGGTCACCGTCACCCGTCAGACGCCCGGTATCCGCTGCTACGGAGCCTATGTGATGGATATGAAAACCGGCCGCATCGACACGTTCCTCTCCCGCATCACGCTGATGGCCACCGGTGGCACCGGCGCCGTGTATCAGACAACGACCAATCCGCTGGTGGCCACCGGCGACGGTATCGCCATGGTCTACCGCGCCAAGGGAACGGTGAAGGACATGGAATTTATCCAGTTTCACCCCACGGCGCTCTACCACCCCGGCGACCGCCCTTCGTTCCTTATCACCGAAGCCCTGCGCGGCTACGGCGCCGTACTGCGCACCCTGGACGGCAGGGAATTTATGCACAGATACGACAGGCGGCTTTCGCTGGCGCCGCGCGACATCGTGGCGCGGGCGATTGACAGCGAGATGAAAAACCGCGGCGACGACTTTGTCTACCTGGACGTCACCCACAAGGACGCGGAAGAAACGAAACGCCATTTCCCGAATATTTACCGCAAATGCCTGAGCCTGGGGATTGACCTGACGAAGGATTACATTCCCGTCGCGCCGGCTGCCCACTACCTCTGCGGGGGGATTCAGGTGGATCTGGATGCCCGGACGTCCATCGAACGCCTCTATGCGGCGGGCGAGTGTGCCTGTACGGGGCTGCACGGCGGCAACCGGCTGGCGTCCAATTCGCTGATTGAGGCGGTGGTCTATGCCGACGCCGCAGCCGAACACAGTCTGCGCATGATCGGCTCAATCGGGTATCAGACCGACATCCCCGACTGGGACGACAAAGGTACGCGCTCGCCGGAGGAGATGGTGCTGATCACGCAAAGCATCCGGGAGGTGGGGCAAATCATGTCTACGTATGTCGGGATTGTACGTTCCGACCTGCGGCTGAAACGCGCCTGGGTGCGGCTCGACATCCTGTACGAAGAGACGGAAAGCCTCTTCAAGCGCTCGATTGCCTCGAAAGACATTTGTGAATTGCGCAATATAATTAATGTAGGGTATCTGATTACGCGGCAGGCTATCGAACGGAAAGAAAGCCGCGGACTGCACTATACGCTGGATTATCCTCCGAAAAAATAACGGATGTATATGAATACGAAAGGTAAACGAGTAAAAGATTATCCATGAAAAGATTCTCTCCACTACCCAACGTTTGGGCAGAGGCTTAAATCCGGCTGATTTGTCCGACCGCAGGGTGATTCCCATTTTTCATGTATTTCCCGCAACAGATGGGGTGAATTTCAAATTGTCGCAGCCAACATGTCCCTGCGAGACTTTTTGTGTCTTCCTGTTTTGCAACACTTTGAAATGTACTCCAAAAACGGCTGTCTGCAATCAAAAAGCCGTCCCTGCATCCGCACAAACTGCCGCTTACACCGACACAATGGCAGCTTACATGCAAAAAACTGTCAGTTACACGAAAGAAATCGTCCGTTACAATGAAAAAAATACCTGTTGCAGCGAAGAAATTACTCATTGCAGCGAAGAAATTGCCTGTTGCAGGTAAACAATTGCCGGCGACGACCGAAAAAATGCCCATGTCCGGCGTGTAAAACAGGCCTTCATAATGTCATTTGACCGTCGGTGCGACAATTTGAAATTCACTCCAACAGATGTTTACGTTTGCATGTGTCACCGATTATTTGTAATATTGCACCGAACTTGTGTTGGAATACGAATTTTACATTAAATAAATACAGATATGAAAGTAATGAACATGAAGAAAATGAGCCTTTTTGTGCTGGTTGCCGCGTTCCATTCGGGGATGTATGCACATCAGCCGGAATCCGTAATGTGGTACAAACAGCCGGCCAAAGACTGGCATGAAGCGCTGCCTGTCGGAAACGGGCGGCTGGGTGCGATGGTGTTTGGCGGTTACATGAGCGAAACCGTTCAACTCAATGAAGAGAGCCTTTGGGCCGGCTGCAAAACCGAAGCGGATGCCGATGCGGCTTCACGCCTGCCGGAGATACAGCAACTCCTGCTCAGCGGCGATATCGGCCGGGCGCTGGAGATGTCCGAAAAGTACCTGAGAAGCGATCCCATGCGGATTCGTTCCTATCAGTCGTTCGGCGAACTGAAAATTGATTTCTTTGACGGTCGCGCTCCGAACGTGACGAACTATCGTCGGGAACTGAATCTTGAAACAGGTGTGACGTCGGTCGTATATGAGCTCGGGAACACACGGTATACGAGGGAACTGTTCGTCTCCGCGCCGGACAATGCCGTCGTCCTCCGGATGACGGCCAGTGGACCGGACAAACTTACCTTCCGTCTTTCCTATGTCCGGGAACAGGATGTGACGGCGTTTCCCGCTTCGGAAAACGAACTGGAGATAAGGGGACAGATTGTGGATTTGCCGATGCGGGAAAGTAGCGAAAACGGACTGCACATGAAATTTGCCGGGCGTGTCCGCGGCGTAAACAAAGGCGGTCGACTGATGACGGTCAACAATGCCTTTTTTGTGGAAAATGCCGATGAAGTCCTCTTTTTCATGACGGCCGCCACCGATTACAGTTTTGAGAAACTGGATTATGATCGCAGTATTAATCCGTCTTCCGTCTGTAAAAATATTTTGGACCAACTGGATGTACGGGATTATGCAGGTATCAAAGACCGGCATGTCCGCGAGCACAGCACCCTGATGAACCGGATGAGTTTCACGCTGGGGACGGATGACTTGAGCGGCATTCCCGTTGACGAGCGGCTACAGCGGGTGAAAGACGGCGCAACCGATCTCTCGCTGGTAGCGCTTTATTTCCAGTTTGGCCGCTACCTGCTGCTCAATTCCTCGCGGGCGCCGGGCATACTTCCCGCCAACTTGCAGGGAATCTGGTGCAAAGACATGCAGGCGGCATGGTCGTCGGATTTTCATACCAACATCAACATCCAGATGAATTACTGGCCGGCGGAGGTATGCAATCTGTCGGAGACGGTGATTCCCTTTTCGCGGTTGATCGACGCGCTGAGAGCGCCCGGACGGATCACGGCGAAAAAAACGTACAACTCCGGGGGCTGGACCATGAATCATCTGACCGATCCTTTCGGACGCACCGCCATCAGCGACGGCGTGGGATGGGGGACATTCCCGATCGCCTCCTCCTGGCTGGTCTTGCATCAGTGGGAACATTATCTCTTTACGGGCGATGCAGCTTATCTGCGAAACGAAGCTTATCCCTGCATGAAAGAGGCGGCGGAATTTATCCTCAGTTATTTAGTGAAGGACAGGAACGGTTATCTGGTGACGGCGCCGTCCAATTCGCCGGAAAACACCTATCTGCTCGACGGACAGCAGTTCAAATTCACGTACGCCGCAACCCTCGACATTGAGATCATCAACGAACTGTTCCGCGCCTGCATTCAGGCCGGGAAACTCTTGAAGCAGGATGACGCTTTCCGGAAACAGCTGGAAAACACCCTGAAAAAGCTCCCGCCCGTTCGCATCAGCCAACGCTACAACACCATCCAGGAGTGGGTGGAGGATTACGAAGAAGCCGAACCGGGACACCGGCACATCTCGCATCTTTTCGGGCTGCATCCCGGCACAATGATTACGCCGGCCACGCCTGTCCTGTTCGAAGGAGCGAAGCAAACGCTGGAGCGCCGCCTGTCGAACGGCGGCGGACATACGGGCTGGAGCCGTGCATGGGTGATCAATTTCTACGCCCGCCTGCTGGATGGCGAAAACGCTGGAAAGCACATGCAGGCGTTGCTGGCCAAATCGACCCTGAACAACCTGTTCGATACGCATCCGCCGTTTCAGATAGACGGCAACTTTGGCGGAACGGCGGGCATTGCCGAAATGTTACTGCAAAGTCATAACGGAGAACTGCACTTGCTTCCGGCTTTGCCGCCCGACTGGCAGTCCGGCCAAATCACCGGTCTGTGCGCCCGCGGCGGTTGGGTGGTTGACCTCCGGTGGGAAAACGGAGCATTGACTTCGGCCCATGTTTTTTCAAAAAATGGAGGAAAATGTAAAATCCGTTATCAAGGACAAACGAAGACATTTACAGTCAAAGCAGGCGAAAAACAGGCCTGTTTGATACGGTGATTTTATGCGTTATAACCGAAAAATTTGACTATTTTCGATTCAGGGTTATATTTTACGTTTATTTAACTCGAAAAATTTGGTCGGTAGCTATATCCCTTATACTTTTGTGACATAAATTTAAGTGGATGAGAAATGGACAAAATTTTAAATCAAATGGAATCGTTTGAAAATAAGGTCAGTAAGATGCTTGAGCAGAATGATACGTTTCAAATGTTGAAAGACGAACTGCAGTCATTGTTTGTCGGATTATTTGTCTGCATGATTGGTTTGGCTACAGTGGGTACATTAGTTTTTTGGGTGTTAAGGTAAATAAGGTTGTTGAGAAAATCGGTCGGAGGTTGTATCTTTCGGCCGATTTTTGTTTGGATTGCCCGGAAATCCACGCCGAATCGTTGGCGCCGTATAAAAATAACGCGTACAGGGTATTTCGACTTCAAAGAAACGAAATTACCTTTGCCGCAAAAAACAACAGTCAGATATGGATACAACTTTATTATCGACGGCAGGCGAACAGACTAAAGCCATTCATGCGGGCGAATCGCCCGACCCGTTTACCCATGCTTCCGCACCGAATCTGGTTATGTCGACGACATTTACCGTCGACAGCGATACGACCTTTTCCGTAGAGGGCATGGAAGAAAATGACGCCTGTATTTATACGCGGTGGGGCAATCCGACCATTCGTCAGCTGGAAACGAAACTGGCCACGCTGGAAGAAGCGGAGACCGCCGTGGCATTTGCCAGCGGGATGAGTGCGATTACGGCCCTGTTACTGCATGAACTCAGGGCGGGCGATCATGCGGTGGTGAGCGACGTGGCATACGCAGCCCTGTCGGAGATGACCAACGAACTGATTCCGGCGTTGCATATCGAAATCACCAAGGTCGATACATCGGACTTGCGTGCGGTAGAGGCCGCTCTGCGTCCCCATACGCGCCTTGTCTATATCGAGACGCCCTGCAATCCGCTGTTGCGGCTGACAGACATTGAAGCCGCAGCAAAACTGGCACACCGTGTCGGCGCGAAACTGGCGGTGGATTCGACG
Organism: Tannerella sp.; assembly: GCA_031271245.1. Taxonomy (GTDB): domain Bacteria; phylum Bacteroidota; class Bacteroidia; order Bacteroidales; family Tannerellaceae; genus Tannerella. Next base: position 11,013 of record JAISWC010000011.1, read on the forward strand.
TTTGCCACTCCGGTGGCGACCAAACCGTTGCAATGGGGCGCCGATTTTGTCATCCATTCGCTGACCAAATATCTGGGTGGTCACGGCGATGCGCTGGGCGGCGTGATTCTGGGTGCAAAGGCCGACCTGGTTCCCCTGCGCAAAAAGACGGCCATCCGTCTGGGCGGAACATTAAGTCCTTTCAACGCATGGCTGATTCTGAGGGGACTGGCTACGTTTCCTCTCCGCATGAGGGTGCACCAGGAAAATGCCCTAACGGTAGCCGCCTGGCTGGAACAGCATCCGAAAGTAAAGCGTGTGATTTATCCCGGCTTGCTTTCGCATCCGCAACATGCGCTGGCGCAGAAACAGATGAAGAATTTTTCCGGCATCCTTACCTTTCAATTGGAAAACGGCAGGGCGGCGGCACGAAAACTGGCCGACAGGTTGAATATCATTCATTATGCCGTTTCGCTGGGGCATCACCGTTCACTTGTTTTCTATCTTCACAGCGAAGATTTGTTGCAGACATCGTTTAAGTTTGCTGCGCCTGAGCAGTGGACGTCATGGAACGCCTTTGCCGGCGACGGGATTTTCCGGTTATCCGTCGGGCTGGAAAATGCGGACGACCTTATCGCCGACTTGGAACAGGCGCTGGACGGTTGATTCAGCATGTCCCGCAGACACTTTATTAACGGTTATATCCTGTTTGTTTTTCATCATTTGCCTGCGTCTCGATTCTGATCCGGGCGTCGACGGCAATGATCCCGTTTTCGGTCGCCAGCAGGGGATTTATGTCCAGTTCCTTGATTTCCGTTGCGAAACGAAGTAACGCCGAAAGCTGTACTACAATTTTCGCAAAGGCATGTTCATCAATGCCTTTCTGTCCGCGGGCGCCCTTGAATACTTTATGTCCGCGCAGGGAACGGATCATGGACAGCGCTTCTTCCGTAGCCAGTGGCGCCAGGCCGGAGGCAACGTCTCCGAACAGTTCCACAAAAATACCGCCCAGCCCGCAAAGAACGATGTGACCGAATCGTTCTTCGTATGTTGCGCCGGCAAACAGCTCCATTCCTTTCAGCATCGGCTGAACCGTCACGGCCTTCGCATCCGGCAAATTCATCAACCGCTCAAATTCGATTTTCAGGTGTTTCTCCGAACGGATATTCAGCACAACCCCGCCAACATCGGATTTATGCACAGGCCCTGATACCTTGGCCACGATCGGGTAATGCACCCTGTCCGCAAACCGGTGAATGTCCGCCCAATCGTCGGATACTACTTCTTCCACCATCGGAATGCCGGTCGCCCTGAAAAGTTCCTGCACGGACGCGGACGGAATGTAACCCGATTCGGGAATCCGGTCAATGATTCGGCGGATCAGCGGAATATCCACGCCTTTCAATTCGAGGCTGTTCGCCGGCGGAGGCGGTGTCTTCAGGATTTTGGTAAGCGCTTCGGCCAGGCCCACTTCGTCGCTGAAGTTGACATGACCTTTTTTCACGAAGAAATCGGTCTCGTCCCATGCCGTACTTACGGAAGGCAGGACGGGAAAAATCGGTTTTGTGCAGGTGCTCATCTTCCGGTCCAGTATTTC